>CALAHA010000143.1 GCA_937891565.1 uncultured Ilumatobacter sp.
CTTCGGCAATGAGAACGGTCTCAGACATGGGATTCGATCCTAGAAATCAAGTGTTTGGCCCCGCAACCACGGCGGAACTTTCGTCAATACAGCAGTGATCAACGCTACCGCCTGTGCGCTGCATCCCCTCCCACTCCCGTCACACCCAGCCTTTCCCGAAATGGAGACTGTTTCGCCTCGTGGGTGCCGTGTGACGGTCTCAATTTGAGTCGGGGCGGGGCTTTGCTCCGAAACTGAGACCGCTTTTTGGTGTGAACGCACTGTGTCGGTCCCGATTTCAGGAGATGGGTTAGGAGATGGGTTCAGGAGATGGGTTCAGGAGATGGGGCCTCGGCGGCTCAGTGGGATGTCTCGGCTGCGTTGTAGGTAGACACCCCGAATTTGCTGAGCGAACACCGGCAGGTTGTGTTTGATCTGCTGGGTGAGGCGGATGATGTTCCAACCGAGTTCGCCACAGGCGAGATCTCGGAGTGTGTCTTGCTCCGAAGCATCCACCCCTCGGTGGAACAGATTGTGCCCCGGCTCGATTGCGAGGCGAATGTCTGGCCAAGCGATGTCGAGGTGCACGGTGATCGGATCAGGAGTCAGCTTTAGCGGGAATTGGCGAATTGGTTCCGGGAGCCCGGCATCGCAGAGGGCGGTGATCAGATCGCGCTCCAACATGCTTTGGGCTGGGCGTTCCATCTCGAAGGCCTTCTCCAACCAGCGTTCGAGTCGGGCCACACCGTCCTTGCCGCGGCACCGATGACGATCGAGATAGATGTCCACCTCGCCCGGAATGACCAATCCGATATTCCAGGCGTCATCGGCAGCGTTTTCGAAAGCCCGGTCCTTGAGGTCGGCAGCGAGGCCGAAGAGCATGCGGGCCGGCGTCGCGACGGTGATGGCGTTGTGTCGTTGACGATCGTCGTTGCCGTCGTACCAGGCTGTCTGTCGGACCTCGACCCAAGGTGCTCGATTCATTCTCTTGTGGCGACGGGCCAGGGTGACTTCGATTGGCCGCTTGCGCATTCGTGCCAAACCGAGCAGTCGGCCGGCGCTCCGACCGCTGATGAACCCGGCTCCATCGAGCCAAATGTTGATTGCAGAGCATCGCATTTCGTATGTGTCTGGCGACGGCGCCATGAGGTATGCGCCCGGCAGGACACGGACAAGCCATCCAGTCGAAACGGAGCGCGTCAACTTGTCTGGCGAGCAGCCTGCGTCATGGAGTTGTTGGCGCGATACGACACCGTGTTGGCGTCGTGCGAGGCAAAAGAGTTGTTTGTCGAACACACCCGTTCAGTGGGTGGCGGGCTGCCCGAAGCGGAAATTGGGACTGTTGCAACGCATCAGAACGGAGCAACGGTCTCAGTTTCGGGCAGGTCGGGAGTCAGCTGAGGTTTTCACCGTCGAAGATGTCGCTGACGCTGGTGTCTTCGAAGACTGCGCCGAGGGCTTCGGCGATCAGCGGAGCGACAGAGAGCACCACGATGTTTGGCAGTTGTTTCTCCACCGGGAGCGGCAGCGTGTTGGTGAGCACAATCTTTTCGAGTGGACTGTTCTTCAAGCGTTCGATCGCTGGGCCGGAGAGCACGCCGTGTGTGGCCATCGCCCAGACGTTCTTGGCACCGCGCTTCATCAGGAGTTCGGCTGCAGAGACGATTGTGCCGCCGGTGTCGATCATGTCGTCGGTCAGCACGCAGGTGCGCCCCTCGACGTCGCCCATGACTTCAGCGGCCTGAGCGACGTTGGTGGTTCCCTTCGGGCGGCGCTTGTAGATGAAGGCGAGGTCGGCGCCGATGTCGCCGAGGTGCTGCGCCATGCGCTCAGCGACCTTGATGCGACCGGCGTCGGGCGAAACTATGACCGGCCTCGACGCGTTTTCGCGGACGTAAGCCTCGAGGACCGGCATGGCGGTGAGGTGGTCGACCGGGCCATCGAAGAAGCCTTGAATCTGTCCGGAGTGGAGATCGATTGAGAGCATCCGTTTCGCGCCGGCGGCCTTGAACATGTCGGCCACGAGGCGAGCCGTGATCGGCTCGCGGCCGGCTGCTTTGCGGTCTTGTCGGGCGTAGCCGTAGAACGGCACCACCGCAGTGATCCGCTTGGCCGACGCACGCGATGCGGCATCGATCATGATCAGGTGCTCCATGATCGAATCGTTGACCGATCGACCATCGACGCCGTAGTGGGTCTGCATGATGAACACGTCGGTGCCACGAACTGATTCACCAAAGCTGCATCGGACTTCACCGTTAGCGAACTCGACAAGGTTGTCGTGGCCGACCTCGATGCCGAGATGAGAGGCCACTTCCTGAGCAAGTGCGGGATGCGTGCGCCCCGTGTAGATCGCGAGGCGCTTAGTGGTGACCTTTTCCATGAGGAAGTCCCTGTGTGGTGTGTGTTGGTGGAGCGGCGGTGCTTGGAAGTCAGCTGACCGACGCAGTGTAGAACGCACCGGTCGTCGCATTCGAAAGGACCACGGACCCCGCAGGTAGGTGGGCATATGGGCCAACCGTCGCGCCGGCTCCGATGGTTGCCTGATGGCCAACGCTGTGCTCGACGCGTACGCCGTGAGCAACCGTGCAGTCGGTGAGTCGAGTGTCAGGCCCGATCTCGCAACTGTCGCCGATTGTGGTCGATCCCTGCAGCATCGTGCCGGGGTAGAGCGTGACGTCGCGACCGATCGTGACGTTCACGTCGACGAAGGTCTGACGGGGATCGAGCATTGTGACACCGTTCAGTAGCCAGTGCCGGTTGGTGCGGTTGCGCAGCTCGCGCTCAGCGAGTGCCAGTTGCCAACGATCATTGACGCCCTGAGTTTCTTCGGGTGGCGCCTGCACCGCACCGATGCGGTGACCCATCGACGCAAGCGCCGCGATGACATCGGTGAGGTAGTACTCGCCCTGCGCATTGTCGGTGGTGAGGTTGCGCAGCGCAGGGCCGAGCAGATCCCGGCGAAAACACAGGATCCCGGTGTTCCACTCTTTTATGTCGAGTTCGTCCGGTGATGCGTCGCGTTGTTCGACGATCCGCAGGACCTGGCCATCTTTCTTGCGAACGACGCGGCCGTAACCGGTTGGATCGTCGAGAAGACTGGTCAGCATCGTGGCGGCGTTTTGGTTCGCAACATGTGTGGCGACCAGTTCGTCGAGCGTGTCGGGGCGAAGCAGCGGCGTGTCGCCAGGCAAAATGACGATCGTGGCGTCGTCGTCGTAATCGTCGCCATCGAATGCGGTCATACCGATGGCCGCTGCATCGCCAGTTCCGTTCTGTTCGATCTGTTCGACGAATGCAACGTTGGCCCAGCTCGGAGCGCGATCCTGAACTTTGGCCCGGACCTGTTCGGCCATGTGGCCAATAACAACGGCGGTGCGGTCGGGCTGGAGCTTCTCGAGAGCGTGAATCACGTGCACGACCATCGCCCGACCGCAAATCAGATGCAGTGGCTTCGGTCGGCTGGATCGCATGCGAGAGCCCTCGCCGGCCGCGAGAACGATGGCAGAAACGCTCATGGTTCCGGGGGGAGGAATCGAACCCCCATTCTCGGCACCAAAAACCGCTGTCTTGCCGTTAGACGACCCCGGATCGAATCGACCTTTAAGCTACCGGGCGCGACGGCTGAGCCAACTGCCCGATTGTCGGATGACTCGAAGTGACGAGGCCGGTCGACCAACAGTGTCCACTTGCAGCCGAGAGGAATCGGACATGTGACCGACACGGGGCGTGGCGCGTGGGCACCTCGCCGATAGTGTTGCCCGCCTTATGGGTTCGTTGATCAAGAAGCGTCGCAAGCGGATGCGCAAGAAGAAGCACAAAAAGATGCTTCGTCGTACGCGCCACCAGCGTCGCAAATAGTCCAATTCGTCCGGCGTCGCCGAGCTGTTTTCAGTTCGTGCGGTTTGCCGCAAAATCTGACGGCACTGCTTGTGCCAACGCCACGTGTGCGCCCTCGTCGACTAAGTCGGTGAGGGCGTTGTGGTGTTCCCCCTCAACAAACCAGGTGGCACCGCTGCCTGCGAGTGTTGGAGCGCGGCCACATCGGTCACCGATGCGGTCTCTCCACTGCGCGAGCAGTGGTTCGACAGCGAGCGCTGCAGGTTCGAGGTCGTTTGGTCCTTCGACTGTGGGGCCACCGAGATCGTCCCAGGCGCGGTAAACCGCTGGCGTGCTCACACGGAGCGGAGGGATGATCAGCGTGACCGAACGATCGACGTGTGGGAGCGGATCCAGAATCTCGCCGATTCCCGTCACACGTGAGCGCCCCCCAACAAGGCAGAACGCGATGTCAGCGCCGAGTTCGGCGGCCCGCGCGAGGCTGGCATCGTCGGTTGCCCAACCCGCCCACGCGAGTGCAGTCGCTGCGTCGGTCGAGCCGCCGCCGAGGCCGCCGCCATGCGGAATCTGTTTGTCAATGGTGACATGCGCCGAGCCGCCAGCGAGGCCGAGGGCCCGCGCCACCAGATTCGATCCGTCTGTGGGTACTCCGTCGGAAAACTTTCCGGTCACGGCGAGGCCGACACGATTGGAGTCGAAGACGAGGACGTCGTGCAGATCGAGACTGATCATTTCGGCGTCGATCAGATGGAATCCGTCAGGGCGGATACCGGTCATCTTCAGCGACAGGGTGAGCTTGGCATGTGCGCGAAGAGTGATGGGCTCAGTGGCCATGGACAATCTCGGTGAGGCGGCACCAGGCGTCGACATTGAGTTCCTCGGGGCGTGACGTACCTGCAACGGCGGCGGCTTCGAACTGCTCGGCTGCAACGATGCCCGACAGCGACTTGCGGAGCATCTTGCGGCGCTGGCCGAAGGCGGTTTTGACCAGGGTGAACAGTTCGACGGGGTCGGTTGTCGGTGGCGTGCGGCGAGTGATCTCGACGAGTGCCGATTCGACGTTCGGGCGGGGAACGAACACGGTTGATGGGACGATGCCGACGATTCGCGCCGTGCCCCAGTAGGCGGCCTTCACACTGATTGCGCCGTAGGCCGAGGTGCTCGGCGCCGCAGCGAAGCGTTCGGCGACCTCGCGTTGAACCATCACAAGTATCCGCTCGACCTGCGGAACAAAGTCGAGGATGTCGCAGACGAGCGGTGTCCCGACGTTGTACGGAAGGTTGGCAACGAGGACCCATTTGATCGATGGGTCGAGCATCTCGTCCCAATCAAGACGCATTGCATCGGCCTCGACAACGCGCACATTCTCGCGATCGGCGACCTCGTTGCGCAGGACGGGCACCATGCCGGCGTCAACCTCGATAGCCGTCACATCGGCGCCGGTGTCCGCGAGCGCAAGCGTCAGTGAGCCGAGCCCGGCGCCGACTTCGACGACATGGTCGGTCGGCCCGACCCGGGCGAGGTATGCGATCCGGCGAACTGTGTTCGGATCGGCCACAAAGTTTTGGCCGAGGTCGCGTCGCGGTGCGAGTGAATTTGCCTCCAGCAGGTCGTGGATGCGTGGGCGCGAATGCGTCATTGCTGCCACCGGACCTGCACCGAGATTGGGGCGTCGGTCAAGTCGGCCAACTCGACGAAATTGTTCGTGTGTAAAACGATGTCGGCCTGCTGGATGGGGGGCGCAAGCAAGATACGGCAGGTAACCGAACGCAGATTGTCGAGGTTAATGACGGTAACAATTTGGCCTGGCGGGATGTCTTTCGCGAGACACGTCAGGGTGTCCGGGACTGTTCTCAGAAATGTTGCCTGAGCGAAGATCGAATCGGATCCGTCAGCCGTTGGTACAGCGATTTCTGCGACGCCACCCTGTTGGGGAGCCGGGCCATCGAGGAAGATCGGGTCCGTGTCGCGAATCGTGTCGAGGGTCGGCAGGTTGCTCTGACCGATTGTTGTCTTCACAGTGATCGGTGTACCCGCCGTGGTTTCAGCGCTGGCTGCCTGGCTTCCGACATCGACGCCGGCTGTGGCGACGTTTGGCCCGGGAGCTGGATTGTCGCGGTTGACGAACCAGAGCGCAGGCAGCGCAATCAGACTGAATAAGGCGGCGAGGTAGAAACGTCGTCGGTCGGTGTCGTCAAGGGGCACTGGGCAGTCTTTAGTCGAAGGCTGTGAGCGGGTCTGTCGCAGTGGACTGCGGCCGCGTTGCGTCGGGTACCGAGCGTATCCCGCCGACGCGTTCAGGCGATACCGGGCATGACGCGCCGAGTGTTTTTAGCGGTCTGGGCAGCAACTTCGGCGACAGGAAGCTCGCGGAGATCGGCGATGAACTGGCCCACATGCGGCACCCATGCCGGGCGATTGATTTTGCCGCGGTGCGGGAGTGGTGCGAGATACGGGCTATCGGTTTCTATCAGCAGCGAATCGAGCGGGCACAGCTTCGCCGCTTCTTGTACCTCGGGAGCGCTTTTGAATGTGACGATGCCGGAGAAGGAGAGCACCGTGCCGCGTTCGAGCGCCCGGCGAGCCTCGACCGCGCCGCCGGTGAAGCAGTGAAAGATCGTGTGTTCCGGCACGCCCTCGGCGTCGAGGATGTCGAAGGTGTCGTCCCATGCATCGCGAGAATGGATGACGAGCGGCAGTTTGTACTCGTGCGCGAGCTGCACCTGTTCGGCAAACGCTGCCTTTTGAATGTCGCGCTCGGAATGTTCGTAGTAGTAGTCGAGCCCGGCTTCACCGATCGCAACGATGCCAGGCGTGCTGAGCAGATCGATGATCGAGTGGACGCCCTGAACAGCGTCGTGCGGGTGTAAGCCGACTGTTGCGAACACGTTGTTGTGGCGACTCGCGACATCGATGGCCGCCTCGGATGTGGCCCGGTCACAGCCGACCGTGACGAGCGTCTGGACACCCATTTCCATCGCTGCCGCAACAGCGCCATCAGGCCCGTCAGGAATTCGCTCGTCGTGAATGTGGCAATGACTATCGATCCATTCAAGTTGGTTCGGGCTTGTCACCATGTCTCCTGACCGCGGTTTTGGTTGCCCTCACGCCAGCCTCGCTTGCTCGGCGGCCTGTTGGGGGCATTGCTCGCGTGCGATCCAGGTTGGTTCGGGCTTGTCACCATGTCTCCTGACCGCGGTTTTGGTTGCCCTCACGCCAGCCTCGCTTGCTCGGCGGCCTGTTGGTGGCACAGCACTCTGGTCGCCGCATGGCTTAGAGCTTGATACGGGGGAAGAGTGCGTCGCCCTTGGTGACGACGGAGCCTGCTGCGTACTGGCCCCATGCGGCGGCGTCGGGGAGACGCTGGTCAACGACGTTGCCCGTCATGCCAATGCGTTCCCATAGGGCCTGGGCGGTGTCGGGCATTGCCGGGTGGACCAGTACGGCGACAATGCGAAGCGCTTCGAGAGCGTCGCCCATCACCCGGTCGACGTCGGGTCCTGGCTCGGACTTCCACGGCTCGTTCGTTTCGAGGTGACCGTTTGTCGCACGGATCAGTGACCACGTGGCGTCGAGTGCTCGGCTCGGTTGGACTGTTGCCCAGCCTGCTGCCGTGTCGGCGTAGGCCTGCGCGGCAATGGCGGCGAGCGGGCTGACGGGATCGGGAGCCGTGCCGAGGCCGTCGCACTTCTTGGCAACGACGGTGGCGACGCGCGCTGCGAGGTTGCCGAGGTTGTTGGCCAGGTCGGAGTTGTAACGACCGACCAGCCCCTCCCAGGTGAAGTCGCCGTCGTTGCCGTAGGCGGTGTCGGCGAGCACGTAGTAGCGGAAACCGTCCAG
>CALAHA010000144.1 GCA_937891565.1 uncultured Ilumatobacter sp.
GCCACTCGAGTTCCGCGAAGTCATCGGCGACCGGATCTACGGGTGCGACGATTGCCAAGACGTTTGCCCGATCTCGGTCCGACTCGGCCCGCGTCACTCGATACCGCTCACTGAAGATGTCAAAGCCTGGGTCAGCGCACTCGACCTGCTCGACGAAACAGACGAGTGGATCGAAGATCGCCATGGCCAGTGGTATGTGGCCAACCGTGATTTCGACGTGCTCCGGCGGAACGCTTTGATCGTCGTTGGCAACGTCGGTGATCCAGCTGACCGCCGCGTCGCCGCAACCGTCGAGCGCTACTGTCAACACACCAACCCGATCCTGGTCGAACACGCTGCCTGGGCAGCCGACCGAATCGAATCACGCCGGACTGCCAGCTCTTCCGTTATCCCGCCCGCCACCCTGCCCGCCACCCTGCCCGCCACCCTGCCGGATACGCCATGAAGCACCTCCTCGTTACCAACGATTACCCACCCAAGGTCGGTGGTATCCAATCGCTGCTCTGGGAGTGGTGGCGTCGCCTGCCGAGCGACAAATTCGCCGTGTTGACCAGCCCCTATGAAGGCACCGCCGAATTCGATGCGGGCGAGCCGTACCGCATCGAACGCACCCGCGAACCGTTCCTGCTGCCGCACCCCTGGATGGTCAAAAAGATCAACAACCTCGTCGACGACTTCGGTGCCGACTTCGTCGTACTCGATCCTGCAGTCCCGCTCGGCCTTGTCGGCCCATCGTTGAAGGTCCCCTACGACTTGGTGCTGCACGGCGCCGAAGTGACGATTCCTGGTCGCCTGCCCGGCTCCAAACAGGCACTCGCCTACACACTTCGGCGTGCCCGCCACTTGATTGCCGGCGGCGGCTACCCGGCAGCCGAAGCCGACCGCGCTGCTGGCCGAGAGTTGCCCACAACGATTGTTCCGTGCGGCGTCGATCCCGCCAAGTTCGTGCCGCTCAACGACGCCGAACGCTCTGGCGCCCGTGAGCGGCTTGGCCTGCCCGTCGACGCCGAACTGATCGTCAGTGTCTCGCGCCTCGTACCGCGCAAAGGCTTCGACACAGCAATTCGAGCCGTTGCGCGCCTGAAGCACAAGCGCCCCAACCTGCTGCTGGCAATTGCTGGGGGAGGTCGAGAAGAAGAACGACTGAAGCGGCTCGCCGAAGAACTCGACGCACCGGTGAAGTTTCTCGGCCGTGTCCCGAATGATGATCTGATCGCGCTGTACGGCTGCGGCGACATCTTCACCATGCTCTGCCGCAACCGCTGGGGTGGCCTCGAGCAGGAAGGTTTCGGCATCGTGTTTCTTGAAGCCGCTTCTTGCGGAGTCCCACAGATCGCCGGTGACTCTGGCGGCGCAGCCGAAGCGGTCGCTCACGGCGAGACTGGCCTCGTAATCAGCGAACCGGAGAATGTGCAACAGGTTGCCGATGCCATGACGCAACTGCTCGATGACGACAACCTGCGAGCATCGATGGCCACACGGTCGCGGGCGCGTGTGCTCGAAGAATTCTCGTACGACGTGCTTGCGCGCCGCCTGGGCGAAACGCTCGGCGTCTACGACTGAGCAGCCCGCAATCGAGGCAATTGATCTGCTGTTATCGGCCGATCACGGTGTCGCGGTCTGGAACTGTCCAAGGGTGCTGGCACAATGGAGAGGTGTCAATGGGCGAAGTCGACCGCACCCCCGAACGAGGGTCCCAGCAGCAGGGCGAATTGATCGTCCGCGTCAATGTCATTGGCACGGTGATCTTCGTCGCGACCTCAGTGTTTGCTGCAGCAGTCTTCACCACGACTGCCCAATGGGTCGGTGCCAGCACCGCCATGGCACTTTTTGCCGTTGGTGTGTTTGCCTTCCTCTGGGGCTTCTGGAACGCCGTGCAGCGCAGCCGCGACGAAGAAGTTTCAGTCACCCAGCTCTACATGCTGCTTGGTGCCGGGACGCCCAAAGAAGTTCGCCGAACGATGCTCCTGATGCTGGGCATCCAGGTTGTTGCAGCCTTTGGTACCGCTGTTTGGCGCATCGATGGGCCCGACGGTTCGCCCGGCTCATCACTCGCTGTTGGCCTCCTCGTGCCCATGTTTGGGATGGGCTTAAATGGCCTGTGGGCTGCCTATCACGCTGAATTCGGGAAGAGGATGGACCCTGAAGCGGTTGCAGCAAGAACGCGAACTGAACACGAACCCGTTGATTCCAACGCAGATGTCAATACTTCGACCATCTCTATCGACCAGAATGAAGCACATGGCTGAGACAGCAACCGAAACCATCACCATCGCGGCACCGCCCGAGCGGGTCTGGGAGATCGCTGTCGATATCGAGAACTATCCGACGTGGGCGCGCGACATTAAAGACGTCACCGTGCACGCCACCGATGATCAAGGTCGACCCTCCGAAGTCGAGTTCCGTGCGTCAGCGCTTGGCCGCAGCACGCATTACACGCTTCAGTACGACTACACGAAGGCCCCAGGCGAACTCGGATGGAAGTTGTTACGGGGTGACATCCAGCGCTCGATCGACGGTGCCTTCAAGTTTTCTCCGTCGGCCAACGGCACCGAGGTGCAGTACGACCTCGCAATTGATCTCGTCGTTCCGCTGCCTGGATTCGTGAAGCGGCGCGCCGAGGTACGCATTCTCAACACAGTTCGCGAACTCAAGGTCCGAGCCGAGGCGTGACAGTGGCCGGTTCCATGCCGGCTCGCCGCATCGGTATCGACGTCGGAGGCACCAAGGCGCTTGGCGTCGCTCTCGATGAGTCCGGCAGGGTCATCGCAGAAGATAAGCGACCCACCCCGCGTGGGCCGAATAGCCTCGAACCGCTGATCGACGTTTTGGTCGACCTGGCCAACGATCTTGGCTACGACGGCAGTCTTGGCGTCGGAGTACCCGGCCTCGTCACGGGAGCCGGTGTGCTGCGGGCAGCCCCGAACCTCGACGGCGTGGCCGACTTCGACGTCTGCGGTTTGCTCGCTAAACGGCTCGAGGGCGACATTGTTGTCGACAACGATGCCACCTGCGCCACAGTTGCCGAATGGCAACTCGGTGCAGCTGCTGGCACGTCCAACATGATCCTCGTGACCCTCGGGACTGGCATCGGTGGAGGCCTCGTGTCCAACGGCCAACTGCAACGCGGCATGAACGGCTTTGCGGGCGAGTTTGGGCATATGGTCGTGCATCCCGACGGTCCGCGCTGCCCGTGCGGGCGACGCGGCTGCTGGGAGCGTTATGCCTCAGGCTCCGGCTTGGCAATGCTGGCCCGCGAGGCAGCAACCGGCCGCAGGCTCCGCGAAGTGGTCCGCCATGCCGGCGGCGACCCACAGGCCGTTCGCGGCGAGCACGTGCAGGCCGCAGCGCGCGAGGGCGATCCTGAGGCCATGGCGGTCATCGACGACTTCGGCCGTTGGGTCGCTCTTGGCCTGTCGAACCTCACCAATGCCTTTGACCCGGAGATGTTTGTACTCGGCGGTGGCCTCGCAGAAGGCGCCGATCTGTACTTGAAACCAATCATCAAGTGGTACGGCGAACTGCTGTACCAGCCGCATTTGCGGCCCATGCCGCGCGTCGAGTTCGCTACTTGGGGCCCGCTGGCCGGTGCCGTCGGCGCTGCACTGCTTCCGAGCCTTTAGGCCGTTGTTTCCTGTGTCCGCCTCCTGGCAGGTGACTTCCATTCCTCAATTCGAGTGTCGAACGGCTGTAGGCACTCGAAAGCGCGCCAAGGTGAGTGAAGTGAGGCCGAAACGGAACCGCTGTTTCACTCCCATGGTCAGTACGTTGGCGGCGTGGACTTTCGCCGAATTGAAAACCTGCCCCCATACGTCTTTTCCATCATCAATGGACTGAAAATCGAGGCGCGGCAGGCAGGTGCGGACGTCGTCGACCTCGGCTTCGGCAACCCGGACATCCCGTCGCCCGACATCGCCGTCGCCAAACTTGCCGAAGCGGCCCAGAACCCACGCAACCACAGGTACTCCCTGAGCCGCGGCCTCCCGAAGCTGCGCGAAGCGATTGCGGGCTACTACAAGAACAAATGGGACGTCGATCTCGACCCCGAGCTGGAAATTACCAACACGATTGGCTCCAAGGAGGGGTTCACCCATCTGATGTGGGTGCTGCTCGACCGTGGTGACGCAGCGATCGTGCCGAGCCCGAGCTATCCGATCCACATGT
>CALAHA010000145.1 GCA_937891565.1 uncultured Ilumatobacter sp.
CAATGAGGCATTCGCCGAACTCTTCGCCGACGCCGCCCGAGCTGCAGAGGCCGACAACGCAGGCATCTGGGCCGCCTGCAGCGGGTGAGGCGTTAACGTGCATTCCGTGTCTCCCGTGAAATCGCTCGCCGAACGCCTCGGCTATTCCGCTGACGCCCGACTCGTCATTCTCTCCTGTGACGACCTCGGAGCCAGTCACGGATCGAACGTGGGCGTCTTCGAGGCAATCCACACCGGTGCCGCCACTTGCGCATCACTGATGGTCCCCGCACCCTGGGCGTGCCACGCGGCGAACAACGTGTTGCCCGACGACGACATCGGCGTCCACCTGACTCTCAACGCCGAACACAGCTGTTACCGATGGGGCCCGATCACGCACTCACCGTCGCTGCAGTCAGGCGAAGGCGGCTTCCCTCGCACACTCGCCGATTTGTGGGAGCACGCCGATCAAGCCGAAGTACTACGCGAACTCCGCGCCCAGATCGAGCGAGCTATGGCGTGGGGCGTTGATGTCACCCATCTCGCTCCACATCTCTCAGCCATCACGCTGCGGCCCGAGTTCTTCGACGTCTACCTCGAACTTGCGCAGGAGTACCGACTCCCCATACGGCTGCCCTCAACCGTCAGTGCCGCGCAGGCGGGTTTTCCATTCCGCCAGCTCGCTGCCGATGAAGGCGTCATCTTCCCTGATCACTTCGACAACGACTGGCGCGCCGGCAGCAGCGATCGTGTCTTCGAAGCCATTGCATCATTGCAACCAGGCGTCACCGAGATTCACATTCAGCCAGCCATCGATACACCCGAGGTCCGAGCATTCGCCGGCCGAGATGCTGACGGATGGATCGCCGACCTTGCACTCGCCACCAGCGACGAACTGCCAACGGCTCTCGCCGATTCCGGCGCCGTGATGATCGGCTTCCGCGATCTGCGTGACGTCATGCGCTCCGTCTGACTGCCACACTTTGGTCTGACCAGAGCGGGACACGCCAGAGCGTGACACGAAGGCAGCGGAGTCAGACGGTCGCGGCGAGTGCCGCGATGGCAGCGGTCGCCTCGCCTGACTTCAACAGGTCAAGAATCTGACCTGTGTGACCGGCCGCCTTCAACTTGCCACGCATAAATGCAACCGTCGGGTCGAAGTCATCAGCGCCAGCATCGACCACTGCGACGGTCATCACGATGTCGGCATCGTCGGGCCCATCGATGCGCTCGTCCTTTTTGGCAACGACAACTCGATACTGCACGCTCATGAGCTGACACTCTCGCGCACGCCGGCGAACAGATCACGCTCGGTGTCGCTGGCAGGAATCGGGCCGACCATCGAGCGAGCCAAAATCCAGTCTTCCCACGGGTAGGCAACCGAGAGCTGTTCGTCAGTCAATCCAAACCACCAGCCGGCGTTCGGATCGACCTGCGTGGCGTGCGCACGCAGGGAGCCGGTGCGCGCCCATTGGAAGTCGGTGCAGTCGATCTTGGTCGTGACCCGGTGATCCTGACCCTCGCGGGTCAACCATTCTTCGGAGAAGGGCGACTCGCCGACGTGTTCGATCATCGCTTCGTGCACAGCTAAAATCCGAGTGGTGGTCCACACCGAGTAGTACAGCTTTGACGGCTGGAACGGCTCCCCAAGGTCGGGGTACCAGTTGGAATCGCCCGCACGGTCGAAGGCAAGCACAGAGATGTCATGGACACGTAGATGATCGGGATGCGGATACCCAGCCTGGTCGTCCCCGTACGTGATGATGACCTGCGACTTGGTGCGGCGGATGATGGCGACGAGCCGGCCAACGGCTTCGTCGAGATCGGCCTGATGGAAGCAATCGGGATGATTGTTTGGTTCGGTCTCGGCCATGCCCGAGTCGCGGTAGCCAAGCATCACCAATTCGTCGAAGCCGATCACGTCAACGGATGCCGCGAGTTCGCCCTCGCGCATCGAGGCGACAAGCTCACGTTCCTGTTCCGGTGTCAGACCGTGAAACGGTTGCCCTTCGTCGCGCAGCGACGGATTCTGTAGGTCGCCCTCTTCGCCGCCGGTGCAACACACCAGCACCGTGTGAACTCCTTGTTCGTGGTACATCGCCAGCGTCGGCGCACCCTTGGATGCCTCGTCGTCGGGATGTGCATGGACGGTCAAAAGCGTCAGACGATCAGCCACTCCGCCAGGGTATCGGCGAGCGGTACCCCTCATTCGGGGCCAATGACCCATGCAACCAGCCACGCCATCGACGTCGGTCACGCCGTATGCGCTGGCCGCGCCAGCGCTTGGACCCGCGCCGACTCTTCTCCAATCACGACCTGGTTCCCCTACCATTCAGTCTCTGTGGGCCGGCGAACAGCGATCATCATCGGGTGTCTGGCTCTTGCGGCGTGCGACACCGGGGACGGCAAGACCCTCCGGGAACCAACGGGCACGCTTCCGCCGCCGACCGTGCCGGCAGCGACGACCGAGTCCCCTCGCGACGGTGTTGGCACCTTGGCGTCGCTTGCCCTCCAGGACCCAGTGCTCGGCGACCAACCCATATTGGCTGCGCCTGTCGCAGGCAATTTCCGGTTGATCGCGCCCTGGCTCGATGGCGGGAGCATCGATCCGCGACACACGTGCGATGGCGAAGGGGTTGCACCGGCGCTCAGTTGGGCCGACGCACCGGCCGGCACCGTCGAGCTGGCTGTCTCGGTCATCAACGACTCCGTCGCCCCGGCGACGCCGACCATTCACTGGGTGATCGCGGGAATCAACCCCGACGACATCTCGCTGATCGAAGCGAACGTTCCGCTCGGAGCCGTCCAAGCAACCACCTCGTTCAATGAAATCGGCTTCTCTGCACCGTGCCCGATCGCCGATTCGGGCATCCACGAATACAAATTCACGGTCTATGCGCTCAACCAGCAGGTTGAGCTGGCCGATGGCACTCCTGCAGAAGACCTTCTGGCCTTCGTTCAAACTGTCTCGATCGCGTCTGCAAACGTGATCGGCACGTTCCGACGTTGACACACAGACTCACTTGCTCAGGCACACTCTTTCTCAGGCGCATCACACGTACAACCCGCGGCGAACTACGAGAGCAACATCGCAAGCCAGCCAACCGGGGCGCCCTTGCCCACGCCGCCAGATTCGACCCCTCGCACTTTCGGTAGGCGAGCCTCCGCCGAGCGAGATGCTCAGCACCGAACTGTTGCTCGTTCGTTTCGTCTGCGTGAAATCAGCTGACTGAGTCAGATCGGTACGCTGGAGTCGTGCCACTTCCTCCGCCCCCGCCGAGCTCCGGTTCATCCGGTCTGCCGCAGCCGAGCGGCCCTCCCAACAACCCCGGTTCCGGGACACCCCAGGGACAGCCAGCAATGTGTTACCGCCACGCTGACCGCCACGCCGGTCGACGCTGCACGCGTTGTGGCAAGCCGGCATGTAACGACTGTCTCGTTCAGGCCTCGGTCGGAAGCCACTGCGCCGACTGCGTCAAGGCAGCTCGCCCCGACATGGCAACTCGAGCCAAATTCTGGTCGGCCGGGCAGCCCAACCTCGTGACGATGACATTGATTGGTATCAACGTCGCTGTCTTCGTTGCGGTGCTGGTCTTCACGCAAGACGGCGGTGCACTCTCGGGCAGTGTGACCGACGCTCACATCAACTTCGCTGTGTCCAAACAAGCACTTGTGGTCACCAGCGAGTGGTACCGCCTACTCACCTCGGGCTTCATGCACTTCGGCATCCTGCACATTGGCCTCAACATGTACTTCCTCTACATCCTCGGACCGATGCTCGAGCAGCCACTCGGCAGAGGCCGGTTCCTACTGCTCTACGTCGCCTCGCTGTTCGGTGGATCACTGGGCGTCATCCTGCTCGACAGCGGCGGACTCAGCGCTGGCGCCTCGGGTGCCGTGTTTGGGCTCATGGCTGCTACGGCAGTGGGCATGTGGCGCAGAGGCGTCAACCCGTTCCGCACCAGCATCGGGAGCACCCTGTTGCTGAACCTGTTCCTCACGTTCGTCATCCCAGGCATCTCCATTGGCGGCCACCTCGGTGGTGCCGCGGCTGGCGCCATCTGCGCAACGGTGATGCTGGCTCCCGGCCATCAGCCGATGCCAAAGTGGGCAACGTACGCAACACCCGTCGCCGTCGGTATCGCCAGCGTGGTTTTGTCGGTTCTGATCGTCCAGGCTGCCTAAATCTCGCCGTCCACGTCTTCTCGCCTGCGATCCCCTGGGCTGGGTCGAACGATTGGGAGCCGCGCTCACGCCCACCCCTGTATGGCCCGTATCCTGACCCCATGTCTTTGCGCTCGACCCACCTCGACAGGATGCGCGACGGGACCTTCGATACGCTGATCATCGGCGGCGGTATCAACGGTGCGGTCACCGCCGCGTCGCTCGCTGGCCGTGGCGCCAACGTCGCGTTGATCGATCGCGGCGATTTCGCCAGCTTCACCAGCCAGGCGTCGTCCAACCTCGTGTGGGGTGGCTTCAAATATCTGGAGAATTACGAACTCTGGTTGGTCTTCAAGTTGTGCCTGTCGCGAAACCGCCTGATGAAGGCGTACCGAGACAACATCCACCAGATTGGTTTTTACGCGGCACTCGATGAGAAGGGTCCGTACAAGCCATGGTTCGCGGCCTTTGGCGCACTGGGCTACTGGATCATTGGCCTCTTCGGGACGCGGTACCCGCGTCTGCTGAGCCGGGAAGACATCGAAACCGAGGAGCCTGCGATCAACATCGACACGGTCGCTGGCGGTATCGAATATCGCGACGGCATTTTGGTCGACAACGATGCCCGGTTCGTCTTCAGCTTCGTGCGTTCGGCCATCGAGGCAGGCGCAACCGCAGCGAACTACATCGAAATGGTGTCGGCCAAACGAGTCGGCGACAAGTGGGTCGCCGCGCTGCGCTGCACCGACACTGGCGACGAATTCACGACGACCGCCACCACCATTGTCAACGCCGCCGGTCCGTTTGTCGACGAGACCAACCAGCAGTGGGGCCTCGACACCGAACACCGCATCGTCTACTCCAAGGGCATCCACTTGGTGGTGCCGCGGATCACGACAAAACACCATCACAAGGTGCTGGCCTTCTACGACGACACCGAACGACTGTTCTACGTCATCCCGATGGGACGACGGTCGGTCATTGGCACCACCGACACCCGCGTCGATACTCCGTTCACCGAAATCGACCAGAACGACATTGACTTCCTCCTCGGACAGATCAATGCTCGGCTCGATCTCGCCACACCGCTGACCAAAGATGACATCATCGCCGAACGATGTGGTGTGCGGCCGCTGGTTGTTGCTGCTGGCAAGGGTGACCAGAAAGACGTCGACTGGACCAAGCTGAGCCGTAAACATGCCGTCGAGGTCGACGCCGATCAGCGTGTCGTCACGATCTTCGGCGGCAAGCTCACCGATTGTTTGAACGTCGGCGAAGAGGTCGCTGCCGAAATCGAGGCACTGGGCGTCCCACTCGAGAAAGACTTCCACAACTGGTACGGCGAACCGGCCAAGGCAACTCGCAAAGAATTCTTCCGCCAGGCCCGCCTCATGCGCTTGGACGACCTTCGAGAGAAGCCCGACACCGAGCCGCTCAGCGACCGCCTCTGGCGTCGGTACGGGCGTCGCGCCTTCGCCATGCTCGAAGAGATCCGACAAGACCCCCGAATGGCTGAAGACATCATGGGCTCGGCCGACTACCTCCGTGCCGAGCTGTACTCGGCAGCCGACTCCGAGATGATCACCAAACTCGAAGACTTCATGCGCCGCCGCTCGAAGATCGAATTGGTCGTTCGCGACGCGGACATCCGTGACTCCCCCGGCCTGCGCGAAGTGGCGATTATTCTCTTCGGTAACGACGCCGACCGACGGCTTGCCGAGTACTTCGGCGGCGAAGACCGTGTCCCGGACGCAGTACGTAACGGCCCGATGCCGGCCGACGTACTGACCTGAGCCGCCGTGTTCAATTGGCTCAAAACACGGCTCTCGAGGCCGGAACCCATCTTCAACCCAAGCTGGCACGGCATCCTCAACAACGGCTTCCAACACTGGTCGACGCTGCAACCTGACGAGCTTGCTCGAATGGAACTCCTGGTTGCTCGGTTCGTGCACACGATGCGGTGGGAAGCAGCGAACCGGTTCGAGCTCACCGAGGAAATCAAGGTCATGATCGCCGCCCAAGCATCCATGTTGCTGCTGGGCCTTGACATCGACGAATGGCACGACGTCACCTCGGTGATCGTGCACCCATCAAACGTTCGGCTTCGCGGAACACACTCCACCGGTGCAGGTACCTTCACCACCTCGCCCAGGGTCATTGCCGGCCAAGCGCACTACCAAGGCCCCGTGCTTCTTTCGTGGGCAGCAACGCGTCACGGGGCCAAGTTTCCCGATCGGGGCCAGAACGTCGTGTACCACGAGTTCGCCCACCGACTCGACATGCTCGATGGCACCGTTGACGGCACGCCTCCACTCAACGACGCCGATGCGCAGCAGCGCTGGGTCGACGTGTGCACCACTGCCTACGACACGGTTCGAGCAGAGGGCTCGCCGGTTCTGCGCGACTATGCCGGAACCAGTACTGCTGAGTTCTTTGCGGTCGCCACCGAAGTGTTTTTCAACCGACCGCTCGATCTCTGCGAACACGAACCGGCCCTGTACCGCGAACTGCGCTCGTACTACCGCCAAGATCCAGCTGCGCGTCACCGTGCGTTGGCCGGAGGTGCACCGCTCGCTCCGTAACCACGCCAATCTCGGGACGCCAGGCAGCGCTTTCCGCATCAGGATGTCCCGAGATTCCCTCGACCGCCAGGCTGACCAGACGAGAGCAAGTAGCGTCCGATGACAATGACTGATTTCGTCAACGCTTCCACCACACTGCCCACCCAACAGCTGTACATCAACGGCGGGTACGTCGATGCCACCTCGGGTGAGACCTTCGAGACGATCAACCCGGCCACCAACCGAGTGATTTGCAAGGTCCAGCAGGCGAGCCAGGCCGACGTCGACGCTGCGGTGGTTGCGGCGCAGGCCGGTTTCAAGGTGTGGTCGATGATGCCCGCCATGGAGCGCACCCGCATCATGCTCAGGGCTGTTCAGATCCTGCGTGAGCGCAACGACGAGATAGCCCATCTCGAGACCCTCGACTCGGGCAAGCCGCTGTCGGAGACAACCACGGTCGACATCGTCAGCGGGGCTGACCAGCTCGAGTACTACGCCGGGTTGATCTCGATGCTGCACGGCCAGCACTTTGACTTCCCCCCAAACGGATTCGCCTCGGTCCAGCGCCAGCCGTTGGGGGTCTGTGCCGGCATCGGCGCGTGGAACTACCCAATTCAGATCGCCATGTGGAAGTCGGCGCCCGCGCTCGCCTGCGGCAACTCGTTCATCTTCAAGCCGGCCGAACTCACCCCGCTCACGGCCTTGAAGCTCGCTGAAATTTACACCGAAGCTGGCCTGCCCGACGGCGTGTTCAACGTCGTCCAGGGCGATTATCGAGTCGGCCAGATGCTGTCGCGTCACAAAGGCATTGCGAAAATTTCACTCACAGGCGAAGTCGGCACCGGCAAGAAGGTCATGGCCGATGCTGCCACGACGCTCAAGGGCGTCACGCTCGAACTGGGCGGCAAGAGCCCAATCATCGTGTTCGACGACGCCGACCTCGACAGTGCCGTGAACGCCACCCTCGTTGCAAACTTCTACTCGGCTGGCGAGGTTTGCTCGAACGGCACTCGGGTGTTTGTGCAGCGCGGCCTGTACGAGACGTTCGTTGCGAAGCTCGGGCCGCGAACCGAGGCGTTGAAAATAGGTGACCCGTTCGACCCCGAGGTCATGGTCGGCCCGCTGATCAGCCGCGAGCACCACGACAAGGTCATGGGCTACATGAACGCGGCCCTGGCCAGCGAGGCACGCCACGTCTGTGGCGGCGCCGTACCCAGCGACTCAGCACTCGCCGACGGCAACTACGTGACGCCGGCGATCTTTGCCGACTGCGACGACGACATGGTGTTCGTCAAGGAAGAGGTGTTCGGGCCGTTGATGTCGGTCCTTCCCTTTGACCACGAGGAAGAAGCACTCAGCCGGGCGAACAACACCAACTATGGCCTCTCGGGCGCGGTTTTCACTCGTGATTTTGCTCGTGCGCATCGCGTCGCCAATGCAATCGAAGCCGGCAACGTGTGGATCAACAGCTACAACGACCTTCCGCCGTCGATCCCGTTCGGTGGAGTCAAGCAGTCGGGCTACGGCCGGGAGAACGGTCTCGTCACGCTCGATCACTTCACCCAATGGAAGACGATTTACTCCAACCTCGGCGCCTTTGAGGCGTACTACTGAGTCGCCCGCTTCGGGGGATGTGCACTCGGTGATCCACTTAACCATGGCAATCCTGTAACCCATGGCAATCCTGCTCGGCGTGCTCGCAGCAATATTGATTGGTTGCTCAGACTTTTTGGGGCGCTACGGCACGCGCCGCGCTCACGCTGTCACGATCGTCGGTGGCGCACTCGTCGGAGGTGTCGCCGTCACGTCGGTCGGCCTCGCTATCATCCCGAGCGAGTTCTCCACCCGTGACCTCGTCCTCGGTATCGCGTCGGGGTTGTTCGTCGGGTTTGCACTCGCCACGCTGTACGAAGCCATGGCCACGTCGTCGGCAGCGATAGCCGGCCCGCTGGTGGTACTCGGCACAGCCCTGGTTCCGTTCGGTTGGGACCTTGCTTTTGGCGCGACACTGTCGCCCTCCATCGTGGTCGGGATCATCATCGCCCTTCTCTCGCTGCTCGTCGTCATGTACTCCCCCGGCCTGACGAACCAGCACGGTCGAGGGATCCGGATCGCTCTGGTGTCAGCTGTGCTTTGGGGCGTTTCAACCACGCTCGTCGGCGAGTCGGGCAACAATTCGGGGGTCTGGGCGCCTTTCGTGCAGCGCGTCACGGCAATCGCCGTCATGTTTACCATCGCTGCACGGCGGTCACTTCCCAAGGTGCCTGCGCGTCCCCTGCTTGGAATCACCGTGCTGTCAGGGGTTCTCGGCGG
>CALAHA010000146.1 GCA_937891565.1 uncultured Ilumatobacter sp.
CAGAGCAGTTGACTCTTAATCAATTGGTTCTGGGTTCGAATCCCAGGGGAAGCACAACGAAATGAAGCCTCTGGCTGCCGAACTGCAGTCGGGGGCTTCGCTCGTTTTCTTCGGCGCTCAGACCAGTCGGGCTCGCAAGGAAGTCGGGATCGAGCCAAGCGGCCCGACTCAGCGGGACCAGGCGTGTTGTTCGCGGTAACGACCGACGCTGAGCGGCGTGCTGCGCTGTCGTCGCCGGCGCAGGCTTGTGGTCCCCAGCATGATGACCACGCCAATCACGATCGAGGTGATGCCGAGGAGCAATGTGCTGCTGCGCGATTTGTTTGCCAGGCGCGGGAAGACTCCCATCCAAGTGCTTTCAGACAGACCTGTGAGAGGCCCGATCGGAACCAGGTAGCCGAGGAAAATCACGCCGATCCCGGTGACGCCGAGTCCGACGGCGAGGGCAAAAGTCAGTTCGCCGCGTTCGGGTCGTGTCAGGAAACCGGCGATGAACAGCAGTAGTGCGCCGGCAGCGGAGGCGATCATTATCCAACGGGTGGCGGTGTTGATGAATGACAGCGAACCCACGATCGGGACGGGCAGTGTCAGATCGGGAGAGAGTGCTGCACGTTCGTCGCGCACGATCGTGTACTGCTCAGTTGGGGTGATGATGACAGGTGCGTTGTTCTCGCCGATCAGGCGGGCGTGCGCGTCGCTGACGAATCCACCCATGAGTGCAGCGCCGTCGTTGAGGCGCGAGATCTGTTCGACGAATTCTTTGAGTTGGGTGGTGGAGACATTGAGCGGAGCGGCGTCGGCGCTTGCGATGAGGGTGGCGACGTCGCTACGAATGTCGGCGTCGCCGAGGATCGCGTGCGCCACCGAGGCGTCTGCGGAGGGCGAAAACGCCACGTGTTGGAACCACCACGTGCTGATCGAGATCGCCATTAAAACGCAGGAAACCAGGAGCAGGAGTCCTGCGAGAGATCGACGCACCCACAGAGTCTGGCAAATCTGTCACCACTTGCACGACTGTTCGGTGGAATCAGTCACGCTGAGGGTTGTCCAGAGGCCCCATAACCTGTTGTTGTGATTCGTTCTGGGATGATCCGCATGCTCGCTCGTGGAGTTCTTCGAAGGTGTCCGCGCTGTAACGGTCAGGGTGCCTTCTTCACAGGCTGGTTCGAGAAGGCGCCGCATTGCCAAACCTGCGGGCTGCGTTGGCGGCGCGGTGACGTGGGCTTTGAACTCGGTGCGGCGGCGATGGCCGCGGTCATCACCCTCGGTCCGATACTGGTGGTACTGGGTGTTGCTCTCGCCCTCGCCTGGCCCACGATTCCGGTGGGGCCGCTCCTGGTGTTCTTCATCCCGTCGGCGCTCCTGTTGCCGCTCGTGACGTACCCGCTGTCGTACACGGTCTGGCAGGCGCTGGATCTCGCGATGCGCCCGGTGCAGCCGGATGATTTCGACGCCGAGTTCATCGTCCGCGACGCGCTGCCGACCGATCTCGATCACTGACGCTCTCCGGCCGTGCGGATGTCGTGCGGGTGACGTGCGGGTGACTCGAAGATTTCTTGACTGTTCGAACGATTGTTCCTTGACCGAACAGTCGTTCGTTGGTTACACTGCTGTTATTCGAACAACAAGCTCAGAAGTGAGTTCAGAAGTGAGTTCAGAAACGAGTTGCCCGGTCGCCGTGCAGGCGTAACAAACGGCTCTTCGATCAACTCTGTGACACCCCATCTTTATGGTGGCAACCAACAAGTCATTCGGGCACTGCCAATCGGCAACGAGCCCCGCCACCGCCGAGAACGGCACAACGAAAGAGAGACGGAACCATGGCATTAGGAACCAACAAGGAGCAGAGCAAGGCCCTCGAGATGGCACTCGCTCAGATCGACAAGCAGTTCGGTGCTGGCGCTGTCATGAAGATGGGCGAACGCACCAACATGGCGATCGAGGTTGTGTCGACTGGTGCGTTGGCGCTCGACCTTGCACTCGGAGTCGGGGGGCTGCCGCGAGGTCGCGTGACCGAAATCTTCGGTCCTGAGTTTTCGGGTAAGTCGACGCTTGCCATGCACGTGGTTGCCGAAGCTCAGCGCAACGGCGGCGTGTGCGCTTACATCGACGCCGAGCACGCGATGGATCCGATTTACGCCGCATCCATCGGTGTCGACGTCGATCAGCTGCTCATCTCGCAGCCGGACACCGGTGAGCAGGCGCTTGAAATCTGCGACATGCTGACCCGCTCCGGAGCGATCGATGTCATCGTGATCGACTCGGTTGCAGCGCTGACGCCGCGTGCCGAGATTGAAGGCGAGATGGGTGACACGCACGTTGGTCTGCAGGCTCGTCTGATGAGCCAGGCGCTCCGCAAGCTCACTGGCAACCTGAGCAAGACCAAGACGATTTGTATCTTCATCAACCAGTTGCGCGAGAAGATTGGCGTCATGTTCGGTTCGCCCGAGACCACCCCCGGTGGCCGTGCGCTCAAGTTCTACTCGTCGGTTCGTCTCGATATCCGTCGCATCGAAGCGTTGAAGGACGGCACTGACATCGTTGGTAACCGCACCCGTGTCAAGGTCGTCAAGAACAAGGTGGCACCGCCGTTCCGCCAGGCCGAGTTCGACATCATGTACGGCCAGGGCATCAGCCGCGAAGGCTCCGTCGTTGATCTGTCGGTCGACTTGGCCATCGTCAAGAAGTCGGGCGCCTGGTTCACCTACGAAGGTGAGCAGCTTGGCCAGGGTCGTGAAAAGGCCAAGGATTATCTCCGGAACAACCCTGAGATAATGATGGAGATCAGCGACAAGGTCCTCATTGCGAGCGGTCTGAAGGAAGATCCCAACGCTCCGGTCATCGTCGACGATGCCGAAGCAACAGAGGACGCTTTCACGGCAGCCGACGATCAGCCGATCAAACTCGACTGATCAACCCAGTTCCCACATCATCGAGCGGCCGGATCGGCGGCACTGGTCGGGCCTGACCAGTGATCCGTTCGGCCGCTCTCTGATGTTTTCAGTTGGCGGCATGCGGCATGCGGCTGACCGCGGGAGGATGTCGGACTGTCTGTCAGATCTCGATGGCGTAGACCCGAGCTGCAGTCCCGAGGAACATCTCGTCTTGTTCGGCATCGCTGAACTGTGCAGCGATCTTCTTCAGGCCGTTGTACAGGACCGGGAACGAGAGCGAGAAGCGGTCGACAGGAAAGTTGCTCTCGAACATGCACCGCCCGGGACCGAATGCCTCGATCGTGTGGAGGTAGTACCGACCCTGCGCCGACACGAACTCGTCGGATGTCGGGGGAGCGGCGTTGAGGTGATAGCCGAAGCCGTTGTCAGGCATGGCGAGCCCACCGATCTTGGCCACGACGTTGTCGCAGGCTGCGAGTGCGCTGATGTCAAGCTTCCACTGCTCGAAGATCTCGTCGCGCTTTCCTTCGTACTGGCCGACACCACAAGGCGTACCGAAGTGGTCGAGCACCATCATCGTGTCTGGTGCGGCCTTCGCAAGCGACAGCATCTGGTGGTTCTGATGGTGGTAGTGCCAGGTGTCGTACGTAAGGCCCCGTTCGCCAAGGCGCTTGACGCCGGCAATAAATGCTGGGTCCTCGAACTTGCCTTCGGCGTTGACCGCCGGAATCATCATTGCTTCAGGCTCGGTGGCACGGGCGAGTGCGTCGCGGATGCCACGGAAGCGACCTTTTCCGGCTTCGACGTGGGCATCTAGTACCTCGTCAAGGTGTTCGGTATCGGCCAGGTCGGTGTGGCCGACGATGGCCGCGATTGGCGGGCTGGACGGCACTTCGGCAGCGAGATACTCGGCGCTTTCGACAACGAACTCGGTTTCGCCGACCGGGCGCAAGTGGCGCGGACCATCGGCGCGATATGCCGAACTGCACTCGATGAAGATGGTCGCGACGACGTTGTGGCCACTCGCTGTGTCGAAGGCCAACTCGTTGGGGCCGTAGAGGAGCGCGCCGTCAGGCGGCCACAAATGATGG
>CALAHA010000147.1 GCA_937891565.1 uncultured Ilumatobacter sp.
TCGAAGCCAGCGAGGCCGACGCGGTCGAGCCACGCAGCGCCACGTTCGTGCCGTTCGGCTTTGCCGACACCGGCGGCTCGGAGTCCGTACGCCACGTTGTCGATTGTCGACATGTGCGGAAACAGCTGGTTGTCTTGGAACACCATGCCGACACCGCGTTGATGTGCCGGCAGCGACGTGATGTCGTCGGTGCCAATCCAGACACTCCCAGAGTCCGGCCGAAGAATCCCGGCGATCACCCGCAGCAGCGTGCTTTTGCCGCTGCCGGACGGTCCGAGCAGGGCAACGACCTCGGCCCGTTCGACCGTGAGAGTCGCCTGGCGCAGGACTTCGATCGTGTCGAAGCGGACGCCGATCTGATCGACGCGAAGGTGACTCATCGATCGACAGTCTGGCCGCCAGTGCGTCGATGCACGAGCCCGGCGACATCGTGGAAGCAACTCGCGCCAGCTACCAAGCTCACGGTCGCAACAGCCAGGATCGTTGCGAGGGCGTAGCCTTGGGCTTGGAGGAGCGTTCCGGTCCGGCCGAGCAGTTCGTCGATAGCAATCGGCAAGGTCTCGCTGCCGGACCGAGACAGGAAGCTCGTTGCTCCGAACTCTCCAAGGGAGATCGCGGCAGCGAGCGCCGCTCCAACGGCAAGCGGTCGCCAGAGGAACGGGACGACAACGTCGCACCAGGCGCGAGTCGGTGATGCGCCGAGTGTCGCTGCGGCGTCCTGGAGCGACGGGTCGACCGACCGGAGAACCCCAACGGTGCTGCGCACAACGAATGGCAGAGCAACGAGGGCATGGCCGACTGGGACGAGCCACCATTCGCCACGCCAGTCGACGGGCGGAGTGTCGAACGTGATCAACATGCCGAAACCAATCGTGACGGCTGACGTACCGATCGGGAGCATCAGGCCGACGTCGAGAAGTCGCCCGCCGCGCCCGGCGGCGGCGATGGCGAGGCTGGCCGCGGCGCCGAGCACGACAGCGAAGCTCGTTGCCCACGCCGCGTTCTGGATCGAGTTGGCGAGTGCCTCGACGGGGTCGAGGCCGAGCCGGATGCCCGGCCTGACTTCGGCCTTGCCGAGTGTCGTCCACGCTGCCGTCGACCAGCCCGACGAGCTACGGAACGAGCGGATCGCCATCGCCGCGAGCGGTGCGATGCAGAGGCCTGCCGTCCCGATGGCGACGGACGCCACGAAGCGGCGTTCACCCTTGGACTTGGCCTGGCGTCGGTCTTGGTCCGGTCGGAGCTCGACGGCCCGAGCGTGGCGACGCTGGGCCCGAGTCGACCAGCCGACCACGACGGCCAAAACTCCAAGCTGCAGCACAGAGAGCACCGCAGCGCCGCCGATATCGCCGAGTTGAGTCGCCCGTCGCCAGACCTCGACCTCGAGCGTTCGGGTCCCGGCCGAGCCGAGTATGCGGATCACTCCAAACGACGTGAACGTGAACAAGAAGATGATTGCACCGGCCGCGCTGAGCGACGGACGGAGCAGCGGGAACGAGATGTCGACGAAGACGCGCCATCGCGACGCACCGAGGGTTGCCGCTGCGGATTCCATGTCGATGGGGAGGTGCTCCCAGAACGCACCGACGGTTCGGACAATCACCGCAAGATTGAACACGACATGTGCCGCGATCACCGCCCAAACCGTTCGGTCGAGTGAATCGGGGAGGAGCGCCAAAAAGGCGGCGCCCATCACGACGGTCGGCAACACAAAGATCGCCGTGAGCACGCCAACGAGTAGTTGGCGACCGGGGAACTCGAACCGGGCAACGATGTACGCCGGGGCAAGACCGACCAGCATCGTGGCAACTGTCGACACCACTGCCTGCCACAGGGTGAACCAAGCAACGTCCCACGTGGCGCCCCGGCTGAGCGTGTGAGTCAGGGCGCTGCTGTTGATCGCCCGAACCAGCAACGTTGCGAACGGCCAGAGATAAAAAACAGCAAGTCCCGCAATGGGCCCGACGGCGAGCGCGGCAACCACACGACGGGGAAGTCGATTGGCAGCGCGCTCACCGTTGTTCATCGAGGTAAATGTCCGGTCAGCCGAGGACGAGTGTCGACCACTCGTCGATCCAGTCGGAGCGGTTCTCGTCGATCAGGTCCGGGTCGAGTGTCCGTGATGTTTCAGGGACGACAGCGAAATCGTCGAATTCCTGGGGGAGCGCAACGGCGCTGTTGGCTGGGTACACGAACAGGTTCAATGCGAGCTCGGCCTGGAACTGTTCGCTGCCGAGGAAGCGAACCAATGCAGCGGCCTCGTCTGGCTGATCCGTGCCCGCCAGGACACCGGCGAACTCGATCTGTCGGAAGCAGGTCGACTCGATGACACCGGTGGGTGCATCGTCGCGAGCCGGATCAGCGAAGATCACTTCGGCCGGCGGGCTCGATCCGTAGCTGACAACGAGGGGACGGTCGCCGCCGCCGGCCCACGTAAAGCTGCCGTAGTAGGCATCGGTCCAACCGTCGACGACTTGTACGCCGTTGTCTTTGAGTTGCTGCCAGTAGGCCTGCCAGCCCTCGGCCCCGAACTCGTCGATCGAAGCGAGCAAGAATGCCAGGCCGGGCGACGAGGTGGCGGGGTTCTGGACGACCAGGAGGTCGCGGTAGGCCGGTGCGGCGAGGTCTTGCAGCGAAGTTGGGAGGTCCAGTTCGTTCTCGACGAAGTAGCCGATGTCGTAGTTGACGCACACATCACCGAAGTCGACGGGGAGTGCTTCGCCGTTCGGCACCAGTGCGAGGAACTCGGCCGGCACGTTTTCCGGGTCGAACAACACGCCCTGTTCGAAGATGCCGTCGTTCAGCGCACGCGACAGAAATGTGTTGTCGATGCCCCACATGACGTCACCCTCAGGGTTGCCGACCGTGAGTGCAGCCTTGGAGAGCATCGTGCCGGTGTCGCCGGCCACGAGCAGTTCGACGCCGATCGAGGTCTGCTCGGTGAAAGCGTCGAGTGCAGCGTTGATCGAGGTGTCGGCTTGCGGGAAAGAGTCGTACGTGACGAGTGTGATGGTGGTGAACGGCTCGACAGGCTGGTCGGTCGTCAGCTCAGAGTCGGTCGGATCTGCCGCCGGGGGAGCCGACTCGGTTGTGGGGAGCTCGGATGCGGTCGGTGCGTCAGCCGAGTTCGAGCTGTCGCTGGCGCAAGCGGCCGCGATCAGGCCGAAGGCGAGTGCACTTGCAATGATGGGTCGGGTTCTCATGTGGTGTGGTCCTTGTGGGAATCGTCGGTGGTCGACGGCTTGCGGGGGGAGAGAGGCACGTCGAAGACGGTCAGTACGCCGCTCGACAGCCGGATGGTGACGGTGCCATTGGCAACAACTTCATTACTGACGCCCCAGCCGACAACTGGGGCGAGTGTCGCGTCGTTGAGTTGCCACCGGACGCCGGTGAGCGTGACGCCGGTGCACGTGCCGTGCAGGGCGAGCAGCGACACGATTGAGTCAGGCGTCAGCTGCAGGGTGGCTTGGCCCGGACCGTGCAGGATGTCGACATGCTGCTCGCCCCACCACGCATCAATCACCGGTATCGACGTCAGTGCAGCGAGGCCGAGGGCGCCGAGCGCAGCGAACGTGTGGTCGAGCCGATCGCCGCCGCCGATCATGGTCAGTTTGGTGGGCATCATGCCGGCAACAAAGCGAAGTGCGAGCTCGGTGTCAGTGTCGTCCTTGTCGGCTGGGTGGCGTGAGATTGTGGCGTTTTGTTCGGCCCAGACGAGGGCGTCGGCGCTCACCGAGTCGAGGTCGCCGATGAGCCCTGATGGATGCAAGCCAGCGGCGAGCGCATGATCGAGTCCGCCGTCGACCGCAATGACGATGGCCTCGTCAGGGATCGAAGCCACAGCCGTATCAGCGAGGGGGGACGACCCCGTGACGATCACGATGTGTTCGGCGCTGCTTGCTGTGGCCACTCGGTTCCTCCGCCGGCATTATCCGGATCAGGTTCTCGGGTCGACGACAGCGTGTCATCCTCTCAGCCCACCGTTCCGCGAGCTCCCCGTTCAGTTGTCAACAGAGTACCTACGCAAACGTGCGGACGCACAACGCAATCGACGACAGGCCGAGCATGCCGACGATCGCAAGGTCGAAACCGCGCCCGCTTATCCGGTCGCGCAATCGCGTTCCGATCGGGATGACGGCGAGCACCGGAATGCAAGCGAGCAGCGTGGCAACGACGCGACCGCCGAGTTCGCCGCTGACGATCAGGACGATCAGTTGCGCGGAGCCGGCCACCAGAAAGAGAAACGTGACCGAAAAGATGTGGGCGCCTCGTGGCAAGCGGAAGCTATGAATCCACGAGCCGACGACAGGGCCCGAGATGCCGATTGCCCCTTGAAATGTGCCGGCAAGCAGGCCGGCGAACGGCGAGAGGCGGCGTGATTGTTCGGGGCTCGTTTGCAGGTCGGGCTTCAGGAAGAACGTTGTGATGTAGACGGCGATCGCCATGATCAATGCGATCACGAGTGGTTCGTCGGGCACGTTGACGAACAACAGCGTGCCGATCACGGCGCCGATGACGCCCGCTGCAGCGAGCGCAGGCAGGTCGCGTGTCTCGCCTACATGTTCCCGTTCTCGAACAGCCAGCACAGCGTTGGCGAGCAGATTGGGGAGAGCAATCACAACGACCGCGTCGCCAATGTCGACGAACAATGCAGCGATCGGGATCACGATCACTGGCAAGCCCATGCCGGTCACCGCCTTGGAGATCGATCCGATGACGACGGCGACGAGCACAATGGTCAACTCCACGCCCGTCACCGCACCAGTCAACCGCCAATTGGCACGTGCTGGGCGCGCACTGGTGAGCAGCCGCTGTCAGTTAGGCGACGGCACCGAGGGTGATCTCGATCATGGCGCTCAGCGTTTCCTGGCGTTCCTCGGCTGTCAGGTCGGTGCCGGTGAGGAGGTCGTCGCTGACGGTGCAGACGCCGAGTGCTTTTGCGCCACGTTCGTGGGCCACGCCGTAGAGCCCTGCCACTTCCATCTCGACGGCGAGTACGCCCATCCGCGCGAGCGGCGCAGCCATGTCGGCGAGCGGAACGTTTGTCGGTCCGTAGAACAGGTCCGACGTCATCACGTTGCCGACATGAACGTTGCGGCCCTGTGCTTCAGCAGCTTCGACGACCGAGCGAGCGAGGCCAAAATCGGCCGTCGCGGCAAAGTCGTTACCCTCGAATCGAGCGCGATTCACCCCGGAGTCGGTACATGCGCCGATCGCAATGATGACGTCGTTGACGGTGATGTGGGGCTGAATCGAGCCGCAGCTCCCGACTCGGATGAGCTTCTCAACGCCGTAGACGTCGATCAGTTCCGATGCATAGATCGAGATTGACGGAACACCCATTCCCGTACCCATCACCGAAACCGGTTTGCCCTGGAACGTGCCGGTATAACCGAGCATCCCGCGGACTGCGGTGACCTCGACGGCGTCGTCGAGAAAATTGGTCGCTATCCATTTTGCCCGCAGCGGATCGCCCGGTAGCAAGATCGTGTCGGCGAAGGCGTCGGTGTCGGCGGAGATGTGCGGGGTGGCCATAGCAGCGACTCTAGTGATGGGTGATGGGTGACGGGTGATGGGTGACGGGTGATGGGTGACGGGAGACGATGCCGCTTGCGCGCACCGTGAACAGCGTGTCACCGATTTGACAGCACGACCGTTGCGTCTTTGAGGGCCGCTAACATAATCAAACGGATTATTTCCTTTGGACATAAGTCCAAAAGTAAGTCCCGGGGGGAGCGGTTCCATGCCGTTCCCTTTCTGAGCGCCGATTCCTTCGGAGGTACTATGCGCAATCAACGTAAAACCATGGTGGCAGCAGTTGCCGCCCTCTCCCTCGTCGTCGCAGCATGCGGCAGCGATAGCGGCAACAGCGACGCGGCCGTCTCGACCGAGGCTCCGGCTGCGACCGAGGCTCCGGCCGAGGCTGGCTTCAACGTCGGCCTGACCTACGACATTGGTGGCCGTGGCGACCAGTCGTTCAACGACTCCGCAGCAGTTGGCCTCGACGAGGCCAAGGCCACACTCGGTGTGACCGGCTCGGAAGCCGAGCCCAACGCTGACGGTTCCGACCGTGCGCAGCTCCTCCAGCTGCAAGCTGACCAGTCCGACCTCGTCATTGCTGTTGGCTTCCTCTTCGCCGACGACGTCAAAGCCGTTGCGGCCGAGAACCCTGACACCAACTTCGCTGTCATCGATGATGCCATGCTCGACTTCGACAATGGCGCAGTTCCGCTCGGCGAGAACATCGCTGGCCTGACCTTTGCTGAAGAGCAGGGTTCGTTCCTCGTGGGTGCCGCAGCGGCGCTCAAGAGCGAGACGGGCACGCTCGGATTCATCGGCGGCGTCGGTGGCTTTGGTCTCATTGAGAAGTTCGAAGCTGGCTTCACCGCTGGTGCTCAGGCTGTCAACCCCGACATCACGGTGATCCCGCAGTACATCACGCAGGCTCCTGACTTCGACGGCTTCTTCGCCGCCGACCGTGCGCAGGAAATTGCCCGCACCATGTACGACCAGGGCGCCGACATCATCTACCACGCAGCTGGTGGTTCAGGTGCTGGTCTGTTCGAAGCAGCCAAGAGCCAGTCCGAGAGCTCGGGCTCGCAGGTCTGGGCCATCGGCGTCGACTCTGACCAGTACAACACTGCCGGTGCTGACTTCCAGCCCTACATCCTGACCTCGATGCTCAAGCGCGTCGACGTGGCGGTCCTCGAGATCGCCACGGCGCAGGCCGAGGGCACCTTCACCGCTGGCAACACCGTGTATAACCTCTCGAGCGACGGCGTTGGCTATTCCACCACGGGTGGCTACCTCGATGACATCGTCGATCAGCTCGAAGCCCTCAAGGCACAGATCATCGCCGGCGAGATCGTCGTTCCGACCGC
>CALAHA010000148.1 GCA_937891565.1 uncultured Ilumatobacter sp.
CTCACTCCGTAGAGGTGTGAGCGGACGGTACGAACCAAGAGTTCGTTGCCGACTTCGTGCGAGCGCCACCGTCATCCGGGCGTCCCACCTATGCGGTGATCTGCCCGGGCGGATGCGTAGGGGGTGCCTCGTGCTCCTATAATGGTGCTCGAGGACTTAGGGTTTGACAGGCCATCCGATCCCTCGTCAGACGGCCATGTCGTCATCGTCGTCACCGCCGGGGCTCGACTCCCGAGCGGCGGCAGTCATGTCATGGTCGCACCGCTTGTCCGCGGTCGTCAGAATGACGACCTCGAAAAGGCGATTTCGAGCGACTACCCATGGCCGCTCGCCGGGGAATCTCACCTTGACCTTCGACGATGACGTCGTTGCCGAGATGGTTCCCTCGAAATGGACTTGGCGGCCGTCCAATGTGAACGGCACCGCCACTGCCATGCCGACGCTAATCTGAGCGTTGGTCAGCAGCGGGCCGCCGCCACATATGACCGCCGACTCCGTGTCCGAATCATCCGATTCGCCCCCGTCGTCGACTTCGTCGTCGGGGTCGGAGTCGTCGTCGTCGAGCTCTGCCTCCGGCACTTGACCGCTCGCTTCGTCGGGAGCAGACTGCTCAACCGGCTCCACGTCAAGAAGGTTCGAGTCCAGCGCCTGCTGCAGCGCCGGGTCGAGGCCCGTGTGCATGAAGCCGGCCTGACCGTCCAAGAACTGCGTCGACTTCGAATTGCTCATTCGCGACGACAGGTTCAGCAGCCGCTCCTTCGAGAGCCGACAGTAGATGCGGTACACGTCAGAGAACCAACGACCCATCGCTTGGATCTCTTCGGCCGTTACCCCGGCCGCGAAGAGAGCTGTGGCGCCGCCGATACGGAAGCTGTGCGGCTTCACCCTTTCATGATGGGCGATGCCGGCCGCGTCGCACTTGGCGTGATACCACCTCATCACCTTCCGAAGCGTCAGGTTCCGCAACGACTGCGCCTCTCCCTTCTTCAGCCCCACCGTTCTCTCGACCGGGAACCTCAAGAGCGAGGTAGTCGTCTCCTCCCCCGGCCGACACGGCGCGACCATGTTCAGGATCTCTAGCAGTTCGGCCGTCCGCAGCGCACCGCCGCGGTGCGCCTTGATCACAACCGGACATTTACTTTTGTCCCCGACATGCTTGTGGTAGCGCTTGATCGGTGTGATCATCACGGTTGCTGCAACCAAACGGCCATCACGATCATGATCGAAAGAGATGTCCGACTGCCTGATCGGGTCGATCTTCGAGAGGATCTCGCCCGGCCGTAGCAGGCCGTCGGTCGCCAGCTCCGTGACCGCCGAGAACACAAGGTCCTTGACCGTCTCCTTGTTGAAACCACCAACAGCGCCGGACTCGAATTCTTTCTCGATCCGCCGCCATCTCGTCGCCGTCACTTCGCCCGCTTCGTCGTAGATTTCCATAATCCTCGACAGCGAGCTTCGCAACACCGGCGCATTGATCTCAATAGGGTGAGCCGCGCGGTCGATCCGCTTGGCTGGGTGCAGGCGCCGCAGGCCCTGGTTCGTGCGTTTGAACTGCACGTCGTCGAAACTCTTCGTCGCTACCAGCCCGTAACCCATGACATCAATGTGCCACGAATTAAACAACGCCGCGTATTGCTCCGCCGTGTCGACATTGCAACCGTTCGACACCAAGTCCGCCACGAAACCTTGGCGCAGCAAACTCTCAATCATGAAGGCTTCCGGGTCGTCGTTGACGCGGGGTCTGAGGAATCCAACCCGCGCCTTCGTCGCCGTGAACTTCAGCCAATGATTTAGTGCCGTCCTCAGCTTCGGTAGCGACCCCGGGGCGTAGATTGCTGCCTTCGCTTCCCTCAGCGCCGGAAGGACTCCCGCCTCCTCGAGACGTTGCCAGTCCGGAACCAGCGGGTCCTCCACATCGCCGAAGTCGATGTCCTTGAAAGCGTCGCTCTCCGATTCCGAGAGCGGGCCGCGTGCGAGCGACGTGAGCACGCTCGTGACGGAACCTCTCGGGCCGCCCGTCACGCTCGCCACCGTCTCGTGTGACCACTTGCGCCTATTGACCGCCGTCATCTCCACGATCATACGCTTGAGCTGCCCCTCCGAGAAAGAGGGCTGCTCAGCGCCGAGCCACTGACATGTGGCTGGCATGGCCGCCGGCACTCCGGTCGGAGGTTCGACGTCGATCTGGGATGACGACCCAGGAACGCGCTTCGCGCCTCTAACCAGGAAAGCTCGGTCGTGCGCCTCGGCCGCTGACAGCTCCGGCGTCCGCTTGATACTCTCCCGCGCTCGTCTCCTCGCCTTCGCCGTGAAGTCCTCGTCGACGGTCGGCACGAAAGGCGCGTGTTGGTGGATGCGGTTGGCCGCGTCGTCGACCTCGTCGGCCCGACGCCTGTCCTCCGCTTCTGCTCGTGCTCGTGCTACCGCCGCTCGGCGACCGGCACGTGACGTCTCCTCTGACATCACCGCGTCATCATCACTCGCTCGCTCCTCGCGTTTCATCTCACCGTCACGCTTGATTCCTCCGCCAACACCTGACCGTCGGGCTCGGTGCGCTGCGACATGCTGCCGTGCGCTCTCGCGCGCCTCCGTGCTGTGTCTTGTTAGGCACTCGCGCGTGTGCGCTCGCGGGCAGAAATCGCAGCACGTCATGCTGTCGAGTCTCGCTGTCATCGGGCAGCCTTGTGTCGAGCAGCTCTGAGTGTCGTCACCGAACGACGAGGCTGCTGATGGTCGCTGATGCTCGGCTAGATCTGCGAGCGAGCCGCTGCGTTCCTCTCCGCCGCCGCTTCGTCGCGCGAGCGGCAGAACGCCTCGGTCGCTGCCTTCACCTTGCCGAGCACCTGCGGTCGGATGATATTGGTGACGATATGATCCACGACGTCTCGCAACATCAAGACCGGAATCGAATTGCCACAGAGGCGATAAACATCTTCCGCCGTCACGTCAGGCTGACTCTTCAAGAACGCCGCAAACTCGTCCGGAAACGAGTGCGTCCGCAGTGCTTCCCATTCGGAAAGCCGGCGAATGCGTCCCGCTGAGTCCCTGTACAGTGCTGTTGCGCCGCCCGGTCCCTGGCCCCAAGTCTTCATTGTCACCGCTGGCCCTGAACCGTCATAGACGGACCACCCCATGCCGCCGATGCCGATGGTGCCCACGAGGCGCGGGCCGTCATAACCGTCCGCGTCCCGTACTGGCAGCATCGTGACATCCTGCGGGCGTGGGTAAAGCATCTCGTGACTAGGCTCGTCATCGAAGCAACTTTCCACCGTCACCGAACGCAGTGAGGTCCCTTCGAAAGAGAAGAAGTCACTCGCGTCCTTCCCGTCAACGATGCACTCTGGCAGAATCGCCACCAAGAACACGCGTCTCCGTGACGTCGGATCGCCGTGCCGGCGGGCCATACGGACCGCCCAGCCGACGGCGTAGCCTGCGTCGCGATATTGATCGACGGCCGCCCAGAAAGGCGAGCCGCCGTCGACGTCGAAGATGCCCGTCACCATCTCGCGGATGACGACCGGCGGCCGAAGGCGAATGCCCAGCTCACAATCGTCGAGCCAGAGGCTGCCTGTCGAACCGGCGAGGCCGCGGCCCGAACCTGCTTTGCTGTAGTCCGGGCACGGGCTGCCGCTGATGTAGATCAGGACGACCTTCTTGAGCCAGTCGAGATGGCCGCCGCGAGCTGCCTCGAGAACGCTCCCGAAGCCGCCCCAGCAGTCGATCCCCGTCCGCTCTCGCCAGAGTCGTTGAACCAACTCGTCCACGTCAAAGCCGGCGATCGGCGTGCCGCCGAGTGGCGCCGACGCAAAACTCATTGAATCGGCGCCGCAGAAGCCCGAGAGGAACCCCCAGCGTCTGCGATCCGCGTCCGCTGCCTGCTCGGGCTCCGTCGCCGCTTCGTCGGGTGAGCCCTTCTCGTCGAGGTACCGCTGCTCTCGTGCGTATACCTCGGCCACTGAGCTCGCCGTGCCCGAAGTCGGCTCTCCGTCTTCCTCGAGCTCGCCGAGCCGCTCAGCCAGTTCGCCGAGAAGCAGGTGGGCCTCCGGCGCCATCGGCAATCGCACGAACTTGGTCGCGCCGAGCTTGCGCGCCTCCTCCTTGAAGGTCGCTCGAGCAAGTCGCGAGACCGGGTCGGCGAGCACGTTGTCCTTCGAGGTCACTCGACGTACTCGCGTCACCACTCCCGTCTGCATCGCAAAGTGCGCTCGATGCTGCAACACGACCGCTTGCAGTGCGCTCCTTGACTTGTTCGTCGAGGACGTCGTCGTCTCGGTCGTGTTGTCGCCGTGAGCTAGAGCGTGCCGGTGAGGCGCAATCGGGTAGAAAGAAGTCAGTGCGGCGTAGCCCGCAATTCCCTCCTTCACGTTGATGTGGTACCGTTTCTCCAGCTCGGTCCACTCGTGTTCATAAAAGTAGCACACAACTTGACCGTCGCCGTCGTCGCGAAGCATCGCCGCGCCGGCACCCTCGATGCCCGACGCGTCGTACGCGAACTCGAGCAAGTCTGCCGAGCCCGACGGCGGGAAGTGGTTAAGGGGAAAGAACGCGACACCGTCATTCGGCATCGCGAGCGCCTTGTGCCACCACCGCAGATCACGCACGACACCTCGTCCGATTCGCACTCGCTTGGCTCCCGACCGTGAAGCTTGGCGCAGTGCCGTGAACATACAGGTCAGGTAGGGCCGTCCCGCTGGCCGGTACTGTGCTGCGTGCACCAGCTTGCAGGTGAGGCTGAGAAAGTCGGTCGCCCGCATGGATCGTTTCGAAAGCGTCTCCGCCGCCTGTGCGGCATACGAAACTGCCTTCTCCGGATCTAGAGCCAAAATCCGACTCGACAGCGCCAACTCAGCGCCCAGCACCGTCATCTTCGGCGAAGGGCCCGCAATCTTCTTCGGGGCCACTTCGAAACCGAGGAAGCGAGCGAGCCCGACCGCGAGGTCGCGCATCGCCGCCGCCCGGTCGGCGCCGAGCGCCGCACCGAAGATGTCGTCGATGTAGCCAGCTTCGAACGTCAGCTCCAAATCGTCTCCGCTCAGTCCCGCGGCCTCTCTGTCTCGCAGCCAACTGCCGAACTCCGCACTCCGAGGGACGCGATCCAGCGTCTCCCAGAGCTTGTCGTCGGCGAACGACGCGCACATCTTGCGAAGTCGCGCATCGCCGCCTCGGAGTCGCCTCAGCAGCCACAAAAAGAAGTCAGTGAACCGAGAAAAGTCCTGCACCATTGAAGCATCGCCGAATTGTGTTCTGCAGTCGAGGAAGCCACGCCCCCCCCACTGCTTGCCGTACATCCAGAGCTCCGTGGCGTGGTTGTGCCAGAAACGGTAAGCCGACTGCAAGTCGATCTTCCAGAGCCAGACGAAGTCGTCCGGCGCTGCCGCCGCCGCCTCGTCGCGGGTCTCTCCCGCGCCGATCGCCGGTTCCGCTTGCATCAACACCGCCGTCGCCGCCGCAAACTGCGTCGTCTTCGGGAACTCTGACTTCGCCAACTCGTCGAGCGCAATCATCGGGTTTACCGCCAGCTCGTTGCTGCCCTGTGGCAAAACCTCCAGCTTGGGCCACGACTTGTCTGTCGTCGTCCGAACCTTGCTGTTTTGCTGCACTCCGTTGCACGGCTCGATCCGAGCCGGGCAAGTAGCAACAAAGCCGGTGATTGCAACCGTCTCTCCGTCCAACTGTAAACGCAAGGGGGCGTCAGCACTGACCACCGGTTGCAGCCAGCCCACGTCGTCGGCCGAATCGTCGGCAAACTGCTTTCCCACGGCCTCGTGGAAACGCAGCGCGCCCGAGTGATTGGCCGACAGGACCGTGACGCGATCGCATCGCGACAGGTTCCTGTGGCCGTCGCAGAGCTGGTCGAGCACCCGTCTGTCGTGATACCCTTCGCCTAGCATCCGCACTCGGTCGGCTTGGATGACGGGCGCCAGCGGCGCCGCCTCCTCCAAGGGCACGATCGGCTCGACGCCGCCCGACCGAACGTGGTCTAGCAGGTACCAAGCGCGACCGCGAGCCTCGGGCTGAACGTACTCGTCGTCCAGAATGAGATCGTCGGGTCGCCGCAGGCCACTGCCCTTCTTGGCGACGCCTTTGACCTCGTAAACGCGCATCTCCTCGAACCACGCCATGATCTTGCGCACGCCCTCGTGCGTGTACACGTCGGTGATCGCCTTCGGCCGCCAGTCCGGGTTCGTCACGCCGCTTGCTGCGTCGCTCACCTCGGGCATGGGATCCGCCGCCGGCGATACGTTTGTCACCGGGAACGGCGCCATACGTACGAAGTCGTCCGACTCTGATGTCACTCGCGCCATCGAATACGACGGCAGCTTCACCAGCTCGTCGAGTGAGAGCGCCGACGCTGCCGTCGCTTCGAGTCCTTCTTGCACTGAAGAGCCGAGAGCGACGGGCGTCGGACGCCCTGCTCCTCCCGGAGCCGCTCGCGCTGCCGCCGCCGCGTACGCGTCGGCGCGCTGCCGTTGCGCTCCGAGCGACCGGATCGAATCGATTCGACCCTCGCCTTGCGGCAGCACCCCCAGTGCGTCCAACTGATGGACCCAGCGTTGCCGCTGGCGGCTCGTGCGAAGCGCCGCGCGCGCCTTGGTCGTGCTGCCGTGCGATCGGCGCTTACCTCGGTCGTCGAACGACGAGCCGGTCTCCCACGAGTCGTCGTCGTGAGACCCCGGCCGTCGTCGTGACGCACTCTCCGCCTCCGTCTCGAGCGGCTCGGTACGAAACGCCGACATCGCTGACTGCAAACGCTCAAGCTGGCGACTACCGAAGACGCGGCGACCGTTGTCCTTCGTCGGACTCCGTCGTCGCTTCCTCGTTTCGTCGTCGCTGAGCTCGGGCGACCGCCCCGCACGTGGCGCGGCGGCCTCCCGCAGT
>CALAHA010000149.1 GCA_937891565.1 uncultured Ilumatobacter sp.
TCCGCAGCAGTCCGAGATAATGGTCGAGAACTCGCTGACCAAGGGCAAGGGTTCGAATGTCGTCAACGTCATTCTCGTCGACTTCCGCGGCTGGGACACGATGGGTGAGATCACGGTCTTGCTCATCGCCGCAGCCGGTGCGGTGAGCTTGGCTCGCGGCGGTCGCCGTCGGGACGAGTTGGGTCCGACGTTCGAAGAGATCTTCGATGACGAGCCCGCCGAAGTGGCCGGCGATTCTGATAGCCCTGCATCTTCACTGATCAGCGCGTCTGCGCGTCGTCCCGAGGAGGGCCACGCATGACCGCTCCTGTCGGCGCTCCGCGACGCTCCATGATCCTCGATCAGTCGATCAAAGTCCTGTACCACTCGATCCTCGTGCTCGCTCTCTACTTTGAGTTCGCCGGCCACAACCTGCCCGGCGGCGGGTTCGTCGGGGGCCTGATAGCAGGCGCTGCTGTGTCGCTGCGGTATGTGTCAGGTGGCGCCGAGGCGGTACGGACGACATTTCGCGTACCGTCGCATGCGATCTTGGGTTTTGGTCTCTTGCTGTCATCTGCCACGGCGCTCGTTCCCGTGCTGCTCGGCGGTGCTGTCCTTGAGCACGCCTCATACGAAATGAAACTCCCGATATTTGGCACGGTCAAAGTCGTCAGCGCATTGCCGTTCGACGCCGGTGTCTTCCTGGTGGTTGTCGGTCTCGTTCTGATGGCCTTTGCGGCGTTCGGCGACGATCGCGCCCCGAACGAAACCGACGTTGAGGCCGCCCAATGAGTGTCTTGTTGGCATTCGCCGCCGCCATGTTGTTCGGCATGGGGACGTGGTTACTGCTGCAGCGCCGGTTGTCGCGCATCATCGTCGGCGTTGGCCTTATCGGCCACGGCTCCAACATTTTGCTGCTCACCTCGGGCGGCGGGAGCGGCTTGCCGCCGATCATTGGGTCTGCTGATCCAACCGACTTCGCCGACCCGCTTCCGCAGGCGCTCGCACTGACCTCGATCGTCATCACGTTCGGTGTCACGGCGTTCCTGTTCGCTCTCGGTTACCGCAGCTGGAAGCTCACCAACGACGACATCGTGGAAGACGATGTCGAAGATCGCTACATCGCTCGCCGGGCCGTTGACGCAGAAGTCGCCGAAGGCGAAGCGGCCGAGCGCGAACGGGCGATCGAAGAGGACCGGGTATGAGCGTGCTGGCATCGATTGGATTCCTCGCGGCCGATGTGACCGCTCCGGGTAGCGGCTACTTCGACGCGCTGATACCTATACCTGTGATCCTGCCGCTGATTGCCGCTGCGCTGAGCGTCGTCTTTGCACGTCTGCGCAACGTGCAGCGTGTGATCAGTGTCGTTGCGCTACTCGGCCTGGTTGCGAACAACATCATCCTGCTCACTCGTGTCGACCAGGCAACCGGTGACGCCATTGGTGGTATTGCCGTGTCGCAAGCCGGAGGTTGGGTCGCTCCACTCGGAATCTCACTCGTCGTTGATCGTCTGGCTGCGATCATGCTTCTGGTCGCATCGCTGATGCTTGTGTCGGTGCTCGTCTACGCCATCGGCCAGCACGCCGAAGAGCGGCGGTTTGCGTCGTTCCATCCCGTCTACCTCGTTCTTGCCGCTGGTGTGTCGGCGAGTTTCATCACCGGTGACCTGTTCAACCTGTTTGTTGCCTTCGAGATGATGCTGGTGTCGAGCTATGTGCTCCTCACCCTCGG
>CALAHA010000150.1 GCA_937891565.1 uncultured Ilumatobacter sp.
GTCCCGTTCCGACGCTCCGCCCCAGACGCCGGCCTTCTCGCGGATCTCCAAGGCATGCTCAAGGCAAGCTGGCTGCACAGAGCAGCCCAAGCAGATTGACTTGGCTTGAACCGAACCGGCCTCATCTTCAGGATAAAACACCCTCGAATCAAGGCCACGGCAAGCACCAAGATGCCACCATTTCGGTTCGGTGTTCGTGTGTTGCAATGACATGTTGATTCAGACCCCCCGGCCATGATTGGCACCAACGCTGGAGCCAACTTGCATCTTCTGGACTGAACCTAGGTGACCGCGGGCACGTTATGCAAGAAGTTGACATGGAATCGCCACTATCTTTTTTGGTCGCGCGGGACGTGCTCCGAAATGCCGTATGCCCGTGCAACGATCTGCATCGGATGGAGTGCCTTCATGTCAAGGTGCTCGCTGACTGCTGCGTTCGCGAAATCGTCGTCGGCCGCAACAGCGTCAGCGCTGGTCGTCGCGATGAGCGACGCAAGTCGCTCTGCGAGTTCGTCAGCAACAGCGTCGTTGGCAGCGCGAAGGCCCCATGGCGTCTCGATTCCCGCTGTACCGCGAATCTGCTGCACCCGGGCGCCAGCGAGCCGCAGCAGATCGCGGCTGTCGAACTCGGCGTGACGGTCGGTCAGGTGCCCCGATCCAACCGATGTGATCCGATCGAACGTCTCGCCCGTGAAGTTGGTGTCGAGCACGGTGTCGTCAGCTCGATGTAAACGCATCAGATATTCAGAAGCGTCGTACGTGCGGGCGGCCACCAGTTCAGCGTCGAGACGCATTGTGTCCGGAACGTGAGCGACGTAGACCGATCGAAGGATCGTTCCGCAAGCAGGCTGCGGAACGACGATGTCCGTGCCGGAGCGAACTTCGCTCGCGAGTGCCCTGACGTTGCGCTTCGCAATTTTGGCGAACCGATCGAGGTCGCCTGCATGCAACGACGGCGCACCACAGCAGCCCGCTGAGGACGTCGAGCATTCGATTCCATTTCGCTCGTAGACCTTCACGAGGTCGACACCGATTGCGGTATTGCGGTATTCGACCAGGCAGGTCGGGTACACCGTGACGGACCCCTGCGGGTTGCCCAGCCGTAACCGCGGGCGGTTGTCGAACCACGTCGTGAACCGCTCGGACCGATACAGCCGAAGCCGACGATTGGCAGACACACCAGTGATCCGGGCAAAAAGCCGGCGCACGAACGAGCCGGGTGCGGCGCTGACCACACGGTTGGCAAGCCCGCTCGTTGCCGACGCAGTCCGCCCGATCAGGTCGGCGCGTCCGAAGGATTTGGCAACCGCCTTGCTTCGCCACGATGTAATTCCTGTGGCGTGTTGCATTGCCTTCGCGCGCTGCACAAGTCGTGGGACGTCAACCTGTAGTTCGTCCAGCGCCGGGGTGTACGGGCACGATGCCGAACAGAGGTTGCACTGGACACAGCTGTCAACGACGACATCTTGATCAACCGGTGTCAGCCGGCCGGCATCGTGGTCGTCACGTCGTTCGATCAGCTCAAAGAGCGATGGGAAGGTCGTGCAGTACGACTCGCAGCGTCGGCATTCGTGGCAGATCTGGAACACGCGAGTGAGTTCGTTGCGGACCGCTGCCTCATCGAGGTACTCCTCGTGACGCGGGACAAAGCCGACAG
>CALAHA010000151.1 GCA_937891565.1 uncultured Ilumatobacter sp.
GGTCCGTTGCCGACATCCACGACGAGGCTTCACTCGCTGTCGTGCGTGAATGGAAGAAAGCACAGAAGGCAGCCAAAAAAGACAAACAGGATCGGCCACTCTCAGCATGAAACAGTGCTCCCAGCGAATCGGTGTCCTCAGTTCGCTTCATCCAGCCGCCTGGCAGAGCGACGTCGTTGCCCGAGTGATGCGCGCCCAAGTCGATCTGTATACCACCAACACCTCACTCGATTTCCGCAGCGTTCACGAACAAGCAGCACTGAACCGTGCATCGTGGAAGCCCGCCCTGACTGCCAGTTGGCCAGCCACCGTCAGCACCGTCGTCGTCGAGCACGACATCGAGACACACGATCGCGAGCGTGCTGGCGCTGCATCGATCATCGCAATCGAGACCGACATGTTCGCCGACACGATGCTGTGGTGTGAGTTGTTCGAACAGACGCTCGACCCCGCCGCCGTCGACACCCGGACCCGCATGCTCGAACACCTCGGCGTCGATCAAGATCCCACCGACGGTTTCGCCGCTGCCACCGCTTCACTCGGCGGGCTGCTCACCCCGACCGACCGGTACTGCCTGGCCCGAGCAGCCGACCGGGGTGCCCTCGATGAGGCGCATGCCGCGCTCGCCGCTGGGCGGACTGCGTCGAGTGCTGGTCTCGTCGACGAGATTGCCCGCGTCGCTGCCGCCATCGAGCTGGCCAGCCCTGACACCGGTGCGAAGCAAATTGCTGCGCTCCAGCAGCGCGTCGCAGAGCTGGCAACCGAGCTCTGCGACGAACGAGATCGGCACGCGCTGGCCGAGCGCCAGGCCGCCGAGGAACTCGATACCGCCGCCCAGCGGGAAAGCTCGCTCACGAGCCGCCTCGACACCGCCTTGCTTCGCAGCACTCTGGCGGAGCGCTGATCGGTCGTGTTTCGTCGGACTGGTTCCCCTGCTGCGCGCCACATCATCGAACCAACGTCGGAACCGTTGGTCTCGTTCATTTTCGTGACGTTTGGGACCGATTCCGCAGTGATCGATGCGGCGCTCGGCCGCCTGATCTCAAGCTGCGCTGCCGACGACGTACTTGCCGAAATCATCGTGGTCGACAACCTCCACCCCAAGCGAGGGCATACGACGGGGCAGCATCTTGGGCTGACAACTTCGGGGGTCCGGCTCGCAATGCCCGACGAGAACCTTGGCTTCGGTGGCGGCAACGAACTCGGCGTGGCGGCGGCACGCGGCTCCGTGCTCTGCCTTGTAAATCCTGACCTGATGGTCAATGACGGCTGGCTGACCCCGATGCTCGACGAACTCGCAGCTCACCCTGACGACCTGATTGCTCCCCGCCTGCTCGCAGCCGACGGCAGTCTCGACGAGGCCGGGCAATGGGTCGGGCCAAATGGACTGACTTCACCCGCATCCGGCGCTGACATCGACTACGCATCGGCCGCCTGCTGGATGTTGCGGACCGAGACGCACGAACGCGTCGGCGGGTTCGATCCGCGATTCCATCCGGCGTACTTCGAAGACGTTGATTTCGCTTTTCGCCTCCGTCGCCTCGGTGGCCGCGTGCGGATCCATCCAACGGTCGCTGTCACACACCTCCGCGGCGGATCCGTCGGCAGCGTTCACGGGCCGACCGATATCTCACAGCAGCTCCACGCGTTCGTCGAGCTGTGGGCTCACGAACTCTGGCGTCAGCCGCCGATCGGTGTGCGCCGGGCAATCGCTGCTGCGAGCTGACCGACGTCGACCGTCGGGCCGAGTATGTCGATCAGTGCGTGCGCCTGTTTCGACTGCTCGCCATCGTCTGGCCAGACAGCGAGCTGTGCCGGCACGATTCGAGCAATCGCAGCAAAGGCCCTTTCGATTTCCCTGTCGCCAAGCACACACAGCACTTCGTCGTATTCGCCCGCTGCGTGGCGCGCAGGCAGGATGCGCACGTTCAAGACGCTGCGACCCCAGTCTTGCGCGAACCGCTGACCGTCGTTCTGGACGAAGATCGTGACGTCGGAATCGGTGTCAGTTTCGAGCTGGTCGGCCAAAGCCAGAGTCCGCTTGGCGACCTCCGGTTTGTGCAGCGGCAACGGTGCAGCCAGTGCGATCTGCCTGCGTGCATGACCGTGCGGCAATGACGGTCGCCCAATGACTTCGGCATAGACGTCGGCCAACGTGTCGGCGGCACGCTCCCAGGTGAATCCGGGGTCGGCAGCCCTATCGAGCAAAGCAATCACGCCGACATCGGTGAGTGCGCCAAGCAGCTTGGCAGCAATGTCATCGGTGTCGTGCGGGTTGAACAGCGCTGCGGGTTCGAGCATCACTTCGGGCAGCGACGACACGTTTGAGGTGATGACACGCGCCCCGCAGCGTCGGGCTTCGAGCACCGGCAGGCCAAACCCTTCGTACTTGGACGGGAACAGCACGACTTCAGCGCTCTGGTACAGCCGGACCAAGTCGGCGTCGGTGACGAAGCCGGTGACGACCACATCGTTGGCCACACCGCGCTCTTGGCAGTAGTCGAAGAATTTGACGCGCTGCCCCTCGGCGATCTTCGATGCGATGAGCAACTGGTGACGCTGGCGAAGCTCGGGGTCGAGTCGGCTGTACGCGTCGACGGCACCATCGAGGTTCTTGCGCCACTCCGGGCCCGCTGGCACCATGACGAACCCGGGGAGCAGCTCAGGCACGACCTTATTGAGTTCGACCATCCGCTCGGCGAGCGTGTCGGTCGGCGGTGCGAACTGCTCGGCTGTTCCTGCACCGATTGACGTGACCACACGTGCATCGACGTTGAGCATCCGAACGACGTCATCGGCAGCTGACTGAGAATCGGTGACGATTGCGTCAGACGACACCAGCATTCCAAGACGCGACTGATACCACGCCTTGTCGCCCTTCGTCGGCAGGTAAATGTCCGAGAACCGATACGGAATGAGGTCGTAACACGTGACCACGGTGCGCTCGGCAATGAGTGGTGCGACCAGTACCGCAATGCTCGCCTGCTCGAATGGCGAGTTGACGTGCAGCAGGTCGACGCGTTGACCGCGCAGCTCGCTAAAGGACCGAAGCTTGCCCTCGAGGCCCAGGGTGTCGAGGCGAGAGACATAAGGAAGCGCATCGTTGTAGGCAAAGACGTCGACGAGGTCCGGGTGGCTGGCCTGCAGCGCACGCGCCAGCTCGCCGGTGTACCGAGCAATCCCACGCTCGCCGTGCTCGATGCTTTGCACCGCCTGAATGTCGAAGACGATCATCGTGGCGTCAGTGGGTGTCAGGCGTCGAGGTCATCGCTGCGAGAACGGCGGCAAGTTCGGCGGACGTGGCCGACATTTCTGCGATTTCTGAGCGCAGAGCTGCGATTTCGCGACGGAGTTCGCTGATCATCTTCGACTGATACAGCTGCGTCTCGGCAACGATGTTGGAGAGTTCGGCCAGTTGGCCTCCGGGCGGTGCGTAATCGGGGGCCGCAACTCCGGACTCGGCAGCAGCGCGCCGGACTTCCTGCTTCGTCATCTCGAAATGATTGTTGAAGTAGTTGCGAACGGGCCCGACCGTGGCCCGGGCTGCCGATTTCAGTTTCATCTTCGGAGAGTTCGCCATCAGACAGTGACGGTACCCGGGACGGTTGGCTCAACTCGGGCAACGTGGCGATTCAACGCCTTCACATACTGCTGGCCGCGTCGCTCTTCGCTTGGCTGATCTTGCATCCGTTGGTATGCCCGTTCGATCATCTGGGTACGACTCGTTGGCTCCTCGACCAGCCGCCGCATCCACGCAGCTGCGTCGCCGATGTCTGGGTCAGCCCACTGAAACCCGTCGGGGTAGGCCCCCTCACCGTTTTCGACAGCAATCATGACCACGTCGATCAGTGCTGCTGACTCGCTGTCCATGAAGTCGAGGTTGCCCGAGTAGCGCGATGCGAGCACTGCGGTATGGAGCCACATTGCATCGGCCAGGTGGAGGCCGAGCCCTTCGCCGCGATGCAGCGACACGAGGCAATCGGCAGCTGCGACCATGGCCGTCATGTCGCTGTCGGAGAGAAACTCGTCGAGCACCTCGATCCGTTCCGACATGGCGGAGTTGGCGACATGTGTCGTGATTCGGCCGAGCGATTCGGTCCGTTTGTCGCCGTTCAGGGTCTTGATGACCAGCCGCACGTTGGCGTCGGTCGAGCCGAATGCTGCGGCGAACGCATCGATCGCACCGAAGGGGTTTTTTCGCTCGACGATGCTGAACAGGTCGAGCGCCACGACAAAGACGAACTCGTCGTTTGGCGCAAGCCGTTGCCGCCACGCACTTTGTGTCTCGGGGTCGCAGTCGGGACGAGCAAGGTACATCGGCTGGTGCGTCACCGCAGGACCGTTGGGAACTGTTCGGTACGCGTCAGCAACGAACGCTGTTGGTGCCCAGATCTCGTCGACGAGGTCGAAGGCAACGGCATGACCTTGGGGAACACGATCGAGTTCCCAAAACCAGTAGCCGATCACTCGATCGGCGTTGCGGAGTTGCGGATTCGCAGCGAGAGCAGCGGGTAGCTCGGGAGCGGTGACCACCGCGATCGTCGTACGCCGCAGCGGTTGGCCGCCGCTATCAACATCAGGGTCGGTTCGGGCCCCGGCCAGTGGGCTGTTGGTCAGGCCGACGTCGTACAGCGAGACCGGAACGCCTGCGGCGACCAGCCCTGCATGGATGCGCCGAACAGCAACGCCGAGCCCGCTTGCTGCTCGGTGGTAGCCAAGCAAATTGACGCCGTCCTCAAGCGTCGAAGTAACCGCCGCGCTGCCGCTGTCGGCGGGGCCCGCGACCAGGTCAACGGATCGCCAAAGCAACAACGTTCCGGCACCGTGCAGTGCCACGAGTGCGACTGGCGCAACGACGGTGGCGTAGGTGTCCCACTGCCACGGCGCAAGCGTGCCTTGGTCGCCAACACCCCATCGGCGCATGGCGGCTGCAATGCCAACGTTGGCAACCACGAGAGAAAGCGCAACTGCGGCCTTGCCGAGCCGCGCTGCCTGACGGCGATCAATCGACGCCGTGGTCAGCACGATCGGGATGCCCGCCAAGAGCGGAAGGTAATAGCGGCCCTGCCAGTACGTGCCGGAATCGTCGTTCTGAACCATTGTCAGCACCCAC
>CALAHA010000152.1 GCA_937891565.1 uncultured Ilumatobacter sp.
TTGGCTTCGAAGCGGGAGATGACCTGACCCATGAGCTTGCGCTCCACGGTGTCGGGCTTGAGGAGAACGAGTGTGCGATCAGACATGGCGAGCGACGCTATCGCTGCCGTCTGCATCGCGCGCACAGGCTCGGGCCTCCCCGCTCGAGAATCTGGACTGGGTGAGTCAGTTGGAGTGGCGCTGCACCACGGGGCGCGCCTCGCCAGCCGTGTAGAGACTGCCGCAGACAAGGACAGCATCGTCGCCGTCGGCGTACTCGAGCGCACGACGACACGCCTCTGCAACCGAGTCGTAGGCGGAAACGTTTTCGCAGCCAAGTTCTTTAGCGGCAGCGACGACCTGCGCTGCCGGCACGCCCCGCGGCGACGGCGCCGTGCAGGCAAACACAGCATCGAACTCATCGGCGCGCAGCGCGGCGAGCATTTCGCCCGGCTCGCGCAGCGTGCCGAACACGAGGAGGCGTCGACCTTCCGGGTGGAAATCATCGAAGAAGACCTGGGCGCAGGTGTCAGCACCGGCCGGGTTGTGAGCGCCGTCAATGATCGTGAGCGGCTGACGGCCGAGCACTTCGAACCGGCCCGGCATCGACACTTCGGACATTCCTTCAGTGACGATGTCGCCCGAAGGCGGATTGGCGAAGAACACCTCGACGGCCGTGAGCGCAACAGCGGCATTGACACCCTGGTACGCACCATGCAGCGGGACAAACACATCGGGGTACAGCGTTGTTGGCGTGCGCAAATCGAGCACGCGGCCTCCGACGGCCAGAGCGTTACTGTCGACATCGAAATCTTCACCACGAACAATGGTTGTCGCAGCACCGGCGTTCTGGAAGATTTCGACAAGATCCGGCCGGGTCTCGCCGATCACTGCCGCACAGCCAGGCTTGATGATGCCGGCCTTTTCGGTGGCGATGTGCGCAAGCGTCGGCCCAGCAAACTCCATGTGATCCATGCCAATGTTCGTCACGACGGCAACAACCGGGTTCACGACGTTGGTGGCGTCCCACCTGCCAAGGATCCCGACCTCAATCACCATCACATCGACGGCAAGGTCGGCAAACCAACGAAAAGCAGCAGCAGTCATGATTTCGAAGTAGCTCGGCCTCATCCCAACGACCGCTTCGAGGTCGGCAATCGCAGCAATTTGCTCAGCGAACTCCTCGTCGCTGATCGATTCGCCGTTGCGACGCATCCGTTCGTTGACTCGCTCGAGATGCGGACTCGTGTAGGTGCCAACGCTCAGGCCGGCAGCAGCGAGCATCCGCGAAATCATTTGAACGGTTGAGCCTTTGCCGTTCGTGCCAGTGACGTGAATGACCGGCGCACAGTGCTGCGGGTCGCCCATGACCGAGCAGAACGCCTCGATCACATCGGTAGACGGCGAATCGATCCGACCAGTCTTCTGATACGACGCATGGTCGTCGAGGTATGCAAGCGCAATCTCGTAGGTGAAGTCGATACTCATAGGGAAAGGGGCCTCACAGCAATCAATCTAGGCGCGTTCTGAAACAGTGACGCACGACGAAGTCGGGCTTGGAACGCTCGCTCTCGCCCTCTCGCTCTACTTCGCTAGCTCGCTGCTTTGCGCTGACGCGGCGCCTTCTTGGGAACCAGCGTTGGGTTGACCTTGTCGATGACCACAGCGCGATCGATGACGACCTTGCTGACGTCATCACGACCCGGCAGCTCGTACATCGTGTCAAGGAGGACTTCTTCCATGATCGCTCGAAGACCACGGGCGCCAGTTGCCCGGAGTAAGGCTTGATCAGCGATTGCATCGAGGCCATCTTCGGTGAACTCGAGCTCGACGTCTTCGAAACTGAACACCTTGGAGTACTGCTTGACCAGGCTGTTCTTTGGCTCGGTGAGAATCGACACCAGAGCTGCCTTATCGAGGCTGCGGACAGCACCGACCATCGGGAGGCGGCCGATGAACTCGGGAATCATGCCGAATTTCACGAGGTCTTCGGGCAGGACCTGAGCGAACAGTTCGCCTGGATCTTTGTCCTCGGAGGACTGGACGGTGGCATTGAAGCCAATGCCCTTGTGCCCAATCCGCTGCTCGATGATCTTTTCCAGCCCAGAGAATGCGCCACCGAGAATAAACAACACGTTGGTGGTGTCGATCTGGATGAATTCCTGGTGCGGATGCTTGCGGCCGCCCTGTGGCGGTACCGATGCCTGCGTGCCTTCGAGGATCTTGAGCAGCGCCTGCTGCACACCTTCGCCGGAAACATCGCGGGTGATCGATGGGTTCTCGCTCTTGCGGGCAACCTTGTCGATTTCATCGATGTAAACAATCCCGGTCTCGGCGCGCTTGACGTCGAAGTCAGCAGCCTGGATCAGCTTCAGCAGAATGTTCTCAACGTCTTCGCCGACGTAGCCCGCTTCGGTCAGCGCAGTGGCGTCGGCAACTGCGAACGGAACGTTCAGCTGTCGGGCCAGCGTCTGAGCCAGGTGGGTCTTGCCACAACCG
>CALAHA010000153.1 GCA_937891565.1 uncultured Ilumatobacter sp.
CGGCCACCAATTGGTCGTCGACGGCTTCGTTCGCGAGCAGGCGATGGAAAAGCAATGAGCCTGCCATTGAACCGAGTGCCTGCATCGGCACGACGCCGGCGCGTAGTTGGCCGGTCTCTTCTCCCAGCCTGACGATCGCCGTGAACGTTTCGACGAGTTCGGCGATGAAACGATCGCGGACGGTGCCGACAGTGTCGTCGTGTAGTGCCCGTTCGATCATGACGGCGATCATCTTCGTGCGCCCCTCGTCTCGGAGATCTGACGCAAGGTTGGTCAGCAGGGTGACGAGGTCATCGCGCACGATGCCTGTCAGTTCGCTCGCGGGTGGCACGTGTTTACCGACGGCTTGGAGCGTGGCATGGAGCAGGTCTGACCGATGCGGGTAATGCTTGTAGACGGTGGTTCTGCTCACCTCGGCGGCAGCGGCGACCTTGGCGTGGGTGACCTCGTCGGGCCCGCTATCGAAGAGCAGCGCAACCGCGGCGTCGAGCACGGCCTGACGCGACCGCTCGATCCGAGGATCAACGGTGACGTTGGGGATCTCGGGCGCATCTGGATCGGAGGAGTTGGCGTCGAGGGTCATGGGTTGTGTCTTTGGACACGATGGCGGACGGGTCCTTGCCTTTCCGAATCCTACTCGGCAGGATAACCAACATGAACAATCTGTCCAATAGTGGTGTGCGCTCGGAAGTCGTCACACTGCCAGGTGCTGACGCATCGGTATGGGCGCGGCTTGGTTCGTTCGCGTTCCGTCGTCGCCGAGCGGTGTTGCTCGCCTGGATCGTCGTGTTTCTCGGAACCTTCGTGGCCGTTGGCGCCATCGGCAGCTCTTCAGAGAGCTCGTTTGAAAGCCCCGACTCCGATTCGCTCGCCGGGTTCGAGATCTTGAAAGACAATTTCGGTGCGGGCGGCAGCTTCCTGTCCGGGTCGATCGTGTTTGAAGCAGAGCAGGGCGTCGGCGACGCCGAGGTCAAGTCGACCATGTCTGGCCTCTTTGACGAGATTGCTGCATTTGAAGAAATCGCATTGACAAGTCCGTACTCGTCGATCGGTGAGCAGCGCGGCCTCGTTGCGCCCGATGGACGGATCGCATACGCCAGCATCGACTTCGACGAGAACACCGACGAGATTCGGGCGAGTGAGATCGGCCGGGAGATCGACGTGCTCGTCAAGGCGACCGAACTTGAGGGCGTGAACATTGAGATCGGTGGCGCCGCACTTGCAGAGTTTGAGCCGCCCGAGTCGGAGCTCATCGGCCTCGCATTCGCCGTGGTCATCCTGATTCTCGCGTTCGGTTCGGTGCTGGCTATGGGCCTGCCGATCGGGGTGGCGTTGTTCGGCGTCGGAATTGGTGTTGGCACCATCACGCTGCTGACCAACGTGATGTCGATCCCCGATTTCGCAACGACGCTTGGTGCGATGATCGGCCTCGGTGTCGGTATTGACTACGCCCTCTTCATCGTGACCCGATACCGAGAGGGGACACGCGCCGGCATGTCGTCGCACGACGCCACAGTTCGCGCGATAGACACCGCAGGACGCGCTGTGCTGTTCGCCGGCCTGACCGTGGTCATCTCGCTGCTCGGTATGTTTGTCATGCAGCTGGCGTTCATCAATGGGCTGGCCACCGGTGCAGCGGTCACGGTCGCGATCACGATGGTCGCTTCGGTGACGCTCCTGCCAGCGCTCATTGGTTTCGCCGGCCCGCGAGTCGAAGTCACCCGCTGGCGCGGCCTCATCATGGCTGGCTTCATCGCCGTTGCGTTGCTCGCCGTCGGCCTCGGATTCCAGCCGGTTGCCGCCGCCTTTGCCGCCATGTCGCTGGGCACGCTGATCATGTCGTTCTTTCTCCCGGTTCTCCGCAAGGAATTGCCGCCACGGCCGGAGAAGCCACTGCGCGAAACCTGGTCGTACCGCTGGAGCCACTTCGTGCAGCGCAACCCATGGCCGATGGCAATTGGCGTAACGGTTCTGTTGCTCATCATGAGCATTCCCGTCCTCGGGCTCCGTCTCGGCTTCGGAGATGAGAGCACCTTCGCTGAGGGCACCACGACTCGCGACGCCTACGAGTTGCTCGCCGACGGCTTTGGTCCGGGAAGTAACGGCCCGCTGCTCGCCGTGGCGGAAGTCGACAACCCTGCACAGTTTGATGCAGCGCAAGATCTTGTTGTGGCGCTGAACGGCGCTGACGGCGTGGCCCGAGCGCTGGGCCCGATTCCGTCGGAAAACCAGCAGGCCTTCCAGATTTTCGTGGTTCCTGAGACCGGGCCACAGGACGAAGCCACCTCGACGCTCGTCCGGAGCCTCCGCGAGACGACGATTCCGGATGCGGTTGCCGACTCTGGTCTCGATGTGAAGTTGACCGGCGCAGTGGCATCGAGCGTCGACTTCTCTGACTATCTCAGCGCACGGCTACCGGTGTTTTTCATCGCGGTGTTGAGTCTGTCGTTCCTACTCCTCATGATGGTGTTCCGCTCGATCTTGGTGCCGCTGAAAGCCGTGATCATGAACTTGCTATCGATCGGTGGCGCCTACGGCATCATCGTTGTCGTGTTCCAGTGGGGGTGGGGAGTGAGCTTGCTCGGCACTGGCAGCGGTCCGATCGAACCGTTCCTCCCGATGATGTTGTTTGCCATCGTGTTCGGCCTCTCGATGGACTACGAGGTCTTCTTGCTGTCCCGAGTCCGCGAGGAGTACGACCGGACCGGCGACGCAAAGAACTCGGTCGCCGATGGCCTCGCCGCCACGGCCCGAGTCATCACCGCTGCGGCGGCAATCATGGTCGTGGTATTCGGTAGCTTCGTGCTCGAAGACGCCCGCGTCATCAAGATGTTTGGCCTCGGCCTCGCGTCTGCGGTCTTCCTCGACGCCACCCTCGTCCGTTTGTTGCTCGTGCCCGCCACGATGGAACTGCTTGGCGAGAAGAACTGGTGGCTACCGAAGTGGCTCGACCGCATCTTGCCGACCCTCAACGTCGAAGGTGGCAACGACGAAGTCGTCGAACCCGAACCAGAGCGCGAACTCGTCGACGCCTGAGAAGTACAAGATTGAGCACCTGCGTGTCACACCTTGGTCAGACCAAAGTGTGACAGGACAGGTCAGACGACGATGTTGATCATTCGGCCGGGGACGACGATGAGCTTCTTGGGTTCGCCGCCCGCCAGGGCCTCGATGACTTTCGGGTCAGCGAGCGCTGCGGCTTCGATTGTCGCTTTGTCGGCATCGGTGGCAACGCTGACTCGGCTACGGACCTTGCCGTTGATCTGGATCGGCAGCTCGACTGTGTCGTCGACGAGCAGCAACGGATCGGCAACGGGGAAATCGACGTAGGTGATCGTGCCGCCATCATCGCGGCCGCTGCCGTGACCGAGCTTGCTCCAGAGCTCTTCGGCGATGTGCGGGACCAGCGGCGCCAGCATCGCGACCATTGGTTCCGCGACCTCGCGCGGCGTGGCGTCGAGCTTGGTGACAGCGTTGTTCAGCTCGATCAGCTTGGCGATCGCGGTGTTGAAGTGCAGTTCGTCCATCTCGGTGCGAACGAAGTCGATCGTGCGATGCAGCAGCTTGAGCGTGTCCGCGTCGGCCGGTGTGTCGACGACGGTGCACTCGCCGGTCGACTCATCAATGACGTTGCGCCACAACCGCTGGAGGAACCGGTACATGCCGACGACGTCACGGGTTTCCCAGGGACGTGATGAGTCGAGCGGCCCGCCCGTCATCTCATAGAGGCGCAGCGTGTCAGCGCCGTAGGCCTCGTACATCTCGTCAGGCGACACGGCGTTCTTGAGGCTCTTGCCCATCTTGCCGTACTCACGCGTGACTGGTTCGCCGTTGTGGGTCCAACCGTCATCGGTGTTGCCAACGACTTCGGCGGCCTCGACGTAGATCTCGCGCTCGTCCTTGAAGGCGTACGCCTGGATGTAGCCCTGGTTGAACAGACGCGCGTACGGCTCGACCGAGCTGACGTGGCCAAGGTCGAAGAGGACCTTGTGCCAGAAACGGGCATACAGCAGGTGCAGCACGGCGTGCTCGACGCCGCCCACGTAGAGGTCGATGCCGCCGGGATGATCGGGCCGCACGTCGGTGCGCGGGCCCATCCAGTATTCCTCGTTCTCGACGGCACAGAACCGGTCGTCGTTGAGCGGATCGATGTAGCGCATCTGATACCAGCACGAGCCAGCCCACTGCGGCATCACGTTGCTGTCGCGACGGTAGGTCTGCAGGCCGTCACCCAGGTCGAGTTCGACGTTCATCCAGTCGTCGAGTCGGTCCAGCGGGCTCTCCGGATTAGACATGGCGTCATCGGCGTCGAACGTTCGGGGGGCAAATTGATCGGTCTCGGGCAGCTCGACCGGCAGCATCGAGTCGGGGACGCTGTGCGGGTTGCCGTCTGCGTCGTAGACAATTGGGAAGGGCTCGCCCCAGTAGCGCTGGCGGCTAAACAGCCAATCGCGAAGCTTGTAATTGACGGTGGTCTCACCGGCCCCGGATCGCTCGAGCCACGCGTTCATGACGGCAATACCTTCGACCTTGTTGACGAGCCCGTCGAGTTGCAGATGCTCATTCGTGCTGTTCACGTACGGGGCATCGCCGACGAAGGCTTCGGGCCACTGGCGGGTGTCGAGCGTGACGTCGAGGCCGCGCTCTTCGAACCAAGATGCTGGCGGCTCTTGGATTGCCGGAATTGGCAAATTGAACTTGCGGGCGAACTCGAAGTCGCGAGTGTCGCCGCACGGGACGGCCATGATCGCGCCGGTGCCGTAGCCCATCAGGACGTAGTCGGCAATCCAGATCGGCACCGGCTCGCCGTTGACCGGGTTGGTCGCATACGCGCCGGTGAACACGCCGGTCTTCTCGCGCGTGTCGTCTTGCAGCTCGAATTCCTTCTTGCCTTCCGCCTGTGTCCGGTAGGCAGCGATTTCTTCTGCTATTCCAGGTGTGCGGGCTGGGTCGGCAAGTTGATCGACGAACGGATGCTCGGGAGAGAGGACCATGAACGACGCGCCGAACAACGTGTCGGGCCGCGTGGTGAAGACGCTGATCGGGCCAGCCTCGGAGGCGAAGTCAACCTTGGCGCCGTTGCTGCGCCCAATCCAGTTGCGCTGCATTGCCTTGATTGCATCGGTCCAGTCGAGCAGTTCGAGGTCATCGACCAGCCGGTCGGCGTATGTAGTGATGCGCATCATCCACTGGCGCATGTTGCGCTTGAACACGGGGAAGTTGCCGCGGTC
>CALAHA010000154.1 GCA_937891565.1 uncultured Ilumatobacter sp.
CTGTTCCTGCCGTCCTCGGTGGCGGTGTACGGAGCGTCGACGCGTGACACGACCAAGCTCGGCAACTCACTGCTCCGCAATGCACTCAACAGCGACATGAGCGAAATCGTCGCGGTGAGCCCGAATGCCGGAACCGTGGAGGGTCTCTCCACAGTGCCCAGCCTCGGTCAGCCGGTCGATCTCGCGTTGATCTCGGTGCCCGACCGCGCCGTCGAGGCCGCGATCGACGACGCGGCCAGCGCCGGCGCCCGCTGCGCCGTGATCCTCACGTCTGGCTTCGGCGAGACCGGCGAGGAGGGCAAGGCGGTCGAACGCCGGATCGTCAACCGCGCGTCGGCGACGGGCATGCGCGTGCAGGGCCCGAACTGCATGGGGGTCGTCAGCCACCTGGGCGACGACAGCTGGTTGAACGGCTCGTACTTCTGGAAGATCAATCTGACGCCCGGCCCGATCAGCGTGCTCAGCCAGTCGGGCGCCTTCGGCGGGATGTTCTTCGCCCAACTCGCCGCGCGCGGTCTCGGATTTCGTCGGTTCGCCAGTCTGGGAAACTCCGCCGACCTCGACGAGACCGACATGCTCGAGTGGCTCGCACAGGACGATGCCACCGAAGTCGTCGGGTTGTTCGCCGAGGCCATCTCCGGTGGGCGTCGATTCGTCGAGGTCGTCCGGGCGATCACGCCGACGAAGCCGGTTGTCGTCCTGAAGTCGGGCCGGAGCGTCGCGGGCACTCGTGCAGCGGCCAGCCACACCGGGTCGATCGCCGGCGGTCACGGTGCCGTGAGCGCGGCGCTGCGACGCGCCGGAGCGATCGAAACGCACACCTCTGATGAGTTCTTCGATGTGCTCACTGCGGTCGCATCGCCGCAACGGGGGCTGCGCTCACCACGTGTTGCCGTCGTTACGATTTCGGGCGGGCCATCGGTGTTGGCGGCCGACGAAGCCGAACGTCTCGGCCTCGAACTCCCAGCACTGTCCGAGTCGACCGTCGCCCGGTTGCGTCAGGTCATTCCCGGGTTCGCGGCCACGGGCAACCCGGTCGACCTGACACCGCAGTGCGCACTCGATGCGTACGCGCCGGCCGTGGACGCCGTGTTCGACGACTCGAACATCGATGGCGTGATCGCGATCAACTGCGGCCTCGATGTGGCTCCGTTCGGCTCGGCGGTCGCAGCGGCGTCGCAGCGCACCGGCAAACCAACTGTCGGTTTCGTCACCGACGCCCCCACAGTCACCGCACTGCTCGCCGAGGTGGGTATCCCCCAGTTCTCGTCGCCCGAGCGAGCCGCCGCCGGGATCGCTGCACTCTCCGGAGGAATGATCACATGACCGAACACATCGCGACGGCAAGCGCCGAATCGGGCGACTCCACCGTGGTGGCGTTGTCGGAATGGGAGTCCAAACAGCGACTTGGAAGTGGCCTCCCGATGCCTCGCGAGCGCTTGACGGCTTCGGCGAGCGACGCCGTCACAGCGTGCGCCGACTTTGGTGGCCGCGTCGTCCTGAAGTCCTCGGGCGTGGCCCACAAGTCCGAACTCGGGCTAGTGCGTGTGGGGCTCGACGCGGATGCGGTGGCCGCCGCGTGGCAGCATCTCGCCGACGCTGGCGACGGCACTGTGCTGTGCGCGGAGATGGTGTCGGGCGAACTCGAACTGATCGTGGGCGGGCTCCGCGACCCTCACTTCGGTCCTGTCGTGTCGATCGGTATCGGCGGCGTTGCCACCGAGGTACTGGCCGACATCGCCACCGTGCTCGCCCCGCCCGAACCCGGCGAGGTCGAAGTTGCTCTCGCTGGTTTGAAGGGTGCTGCACTGCTGGCCGGCCACCGCGGCAAACCGGCAGTCGACATGGTCGGGCTCAACGCCGTGGTCGATGCAGTGGCGCGCCTGCTCGATGCCGATCCTGCGGTCGTTGAGATCGACTGCAATCCGGTCGCGATCTGCAACGGTGTCCCGATGGTGCTCGATGCCCTGGTCGTGATCGACACCGCACTCCGTTGAGGCGACGGTGCTGCCCAGAGCACATTCCATTCCGGTATCCACCCTTGACAGCTCCATTCATATGAATGCATATTGGGTTCATGAAGACCATCGACCGAACGTCCCCCAACGCTCCCGACTCCGCTCTCGGCAACATCGAACGTGATCTTCCGACCGAGCTGCACGATGTCTTCCAGGTCGTCCAGCTCACGCGTGGCACGCAGCTCCAGAACGACGTCGGCGCCGACCTCGTGCGCCTCGATCCGCATCAGACGTCACAGATTCACCGCCACAACCTGGCCGACACCGTGCTCTACATGCTCGACGGCGCAGGCATCGTCGTCGTCGACGACGTCGATCACGCGGTGCGCGCTGGCGATCGGATCACCATCCGCCCTGCCCAGTTCCATGGGGTCCGCACCGCCGATGACCCGCTGACGTTCATCTCGATCCAGACGCCACCAATTCTCGACGAGGCCACCGGCCACCTCGATCTCGAACCACGTTCGACGTGATCACACCGGCACCGCGCCTACGATCGAGCGGTGCCGAACGACTTCCTGCGGGGATACTTGCCGTTCCTCCTCCAACGGGCTGACCAGGAATTGTCGGCGGCGTTTCATGCACGCCTCGGCGACGACGGCATCTCGGTGTCGGAGTGGCGACTCCTCGCAGTCCTCGGAGACGGTCGGCCCTACGGTGTGAGTGAACTCGCAACGGTCACGATGCTGCCGCAACCAACCACCACACACGCCATCGGCCGCCTCGAAAGCGACGGCTTGGTCGAGCGGCGCAGCGCTGACCACGACAAGCGTCGCCGACTGGTCAGCCTGACTCCCGCTGGCCTGCAACTCGCGGCCCGTCTCACCGCCGCGGCAGCACACCATCAGGCTGCGGTCCTGGCAACGATCGACGCCGAGATCGGGCCGGCCCTGCAAACCCAGCTCGGCCGCCTCATCGACACCGACTCGACGTCGCGGTCACCGGTGCCTCCGCCAGGCTGACTCGGCGTTCGACCTGAGTCAGCCTGCGCCGAGCCGACGGCTGATCCCGGCCGCGGCGACGCGTACTGCTGTGGAGATGCCGGGGACGCCTGCTTCGGCCACCGGGCCCGTGACAGAGATCGCTCCGGCGAGCCGTCCTCCGAGTTCGAACACCGGCGCGCCGATCGACATGAGGCCGGCCGCCACTTCTTCACGTTCGATGGCGACTCCGGCTGATCGCACTTGTTCGAGCAGTTCGCTCAGTCCGTCGGCGTCAGCGATCGAGGCGGAGGTCAGCGGCTCGAGCCCTGCCTCCAGAACTCCCACGAGGAGTTCGGGCGGCCCGAACGCCAGCAGGCAGCGCCCGGTTGCGGTGCAGTGCAGCGGAAGCCGTGCTGCGACGGTTGAGGGAACAACGCTGGCTGACCGGCCGGGCAGACGTTCGACGTACATCACCTCCAAGCTGTCGAGTACGGCGAGGTGCACGGTTTCCCCGGTGGCGCCGGCGAGATCTTCCAAGTAGTGGAATGCCGCCTCGCGCAGGTTTCGCCGGGAGGGGACGAGGCTACCCAGTTCGAACAACCGGGGACCGAGTCGAAATGCGTCGCCGGCGCGCTCGACGGCGCCCCATTCGATCAGGTCGCGACACAGCCGATACACCGACGCCTTCGGGATACCCGTTCGCCGGCTGAGTTCGGATTGGCCGAGTCGTCCCGCGTCGGCGAGCGCCTCGAGGATGAGCCGCACCTTGCCGATGACCGTGCGCTCGGCAGGTGGCGGTGTCACTGGTTGTTACCGAAGAGACGGTCGCGCAGGATGTGCTTGGTCACCTTGCCGAGCGCGGTCCGCGGCAACTGATCGACTGTGATGAGTTCGCGCGGCTGCTTGTAGCGCGCCAGACGATCAACGCACCACGCTCGGAGTTCCTCGATCGTCGGCTCGGTCTGACCCGCAGCGATGACGGCGACCGCGACCGGCACCTCACCCCAGCGGTCATCAGCGCGGCCCAAGACGGTGACTTCGGCGAGGGCCGGATGTTCGGCGAGGACGTTCTCGACTTCGGCCGGATAGACGTTCTCGCCGCCTGAGATGACCATGTCCTTGACGCGGTCTTCGATGTACACGAAGCCATCGACGTCGCGTCGGCCGACGTCGCCCGTGCGATACCACCCGTCGACGAACGATTCGTTCGTGGTCTCGGGCAGACCCCAGTACTCACGGAACATGTGTGGTCCACGCAACCAGAGTTCCCCCGGCTCCCCCGGTGTCACGTCGGTACCGGCCTCGTCGACGATCCGCAGTTCGGTGTGCATCGCCGGCTTTCCGCACGACCCGATGCGATCGCTGTCTGCGTAGCGCAGAACCAACGCGGTCGGGCCGGTCTCGGTCGCCGCGGTGTCGCCGCTACCGAGTTCGCCGTTCGGGTTGTTGCCCAGCGCGAGCGTGCGCGAGGTCGAGTCGATGGAGTCGGTCTTGATGAACAGCGCCCCACTG
>CALAHA010000155.1 GCA_937891565.1 uncultured Ilumatobacter sp.
CGATGTCGAAGCGGTGCGGGTCGTTGAAGACGCGCTCGTCACGGTTGCCCGAGTTGTAGAACATGACGACCTTGTCGCCGGCCTTCACAGGAAAACCGTTGATGTCGGTGTCGTCGGTTGCGGTTCGACGGAAGTGGATGACGGGGGTCGACCACCGCACCATTTCCTCCATGGCGGTTTTGGCGTGCGTGTCAAAGTCGCCGTAGAGCAGTTCGCGCTGTTCGGGGAAGTCGGTGAGCGCCTTCATGCCGTGGCTGATGGCGTTGCGCGTCGTCTCGTTCCCGGCGACGACGAGCAGGATGAAGAACGAGCCGAACTCTTGCGGCGTCAGCTCTTCGCCGTCGACGACAGCAGTCATCATTGCCGACGTGATGTCATCTTGAGGGTCGGCGCGGCGGCTCTCACCGAGGGCCTGGGCGTAGGTGAACATCTCGAGCGAGTGCGTCATCAGGTCGTTGTATGACGTGACGAAATCAGGGTCACCGATGCCGAGGATCGTGTTGGTCCAGGCAAAGATCTGGCCGTAGTCCTCCGGAGGAATACCCATCATGTCGCAGATGATCTCAAGGGGGAGTGCTGCTGCAACGTGCTCGACGAAGTCGCACGTTTTGTCGGCGAACTGCTCCTGGATCCGCTCGACGATCAGCTTCGCCTTGCTGACAACCATTGCTTCGACCTTGGCGACTTCCTTCGGTGTGAAGCCCTTCGAGACGATTGAGCGGAGGCGGTAGTGCTTCGGATCGTCCATGTTGATCATCGACCCGAAGAACTCGCTCATCTCCTGGGGGAGGTCGCCGATATTTGAGCCCTGGCCGGAGCAGAAAAGCTTGGCGTTTCGGCTGACGGCCCAGATGTCTTCATGTCGGGTGAGTGCGTAGTAGCCGGCACCCGGCGGGAACGGCGAGTCTTCGATGACGCGTTCTTCGAAGTGCTGAAGTTCGGGGGTGTCACGAAGCAGTTTGAAGGTGGCCTCGCGTATATCGCGTGGCCCTGCCCAGAACTCCAGGTCAGAGAGATCGATTTGGTCGAGGGAAATGTCGGCAGCGTTGGGCGGCATGGGTCGCACTGTAGATACCTGTGACCCCGTATTGCAGAGTTCACCGTCTTCGTTTCTGGCGACTTGAGCGACGGAGCCGACTGCAGGCCGTGCGTGGTGGTTAAATGTCCTCGATGCTGAACCTCTCTGAAATCGAACGTGTTCTCGTCGTTACGGCGCACCCGGACGACGTCGACTTCGGTGCAGCCGGCACCGTCGCGAACATGACCGATGCAGGCATCGAGGTGGTGTACTGCCTCGTGACCGATGGCCAAGCCGGCGGTTTTGATCACTCGATCCCGCGCGACGAAATGGCCTCTATCCGCCGCGCAGAGCAAACCAACGCGGCGGCAGCGGTCGGCGTCACTCGGCTTATCTTCCTCGGGCATATGGACGGCGCAGCGGTTGCTGACATGGCAATGCGCCACGACATCAGCAAGGTCATCCGCGAGGTGCGCCCGCAGGTGGTCATCACGCACAACCCGATGCGCAATCTCGACTCGACGTATGGCTCGCACCCTGACCACATCGCCACGGGAGAAGCCACGATGTGTGCCGTCTACCCGGACGCACGCAACCCGTTTGCGTTCCCGGGGTCTGAATGTGCCGAGCTCGAAGACTGGGCTGTCAGCGAAGTCTGGGTGATGCTCGGAGCAGAGGCGAACGATTTCGTCGACATCACCGAGCAACTCGACCGCAAGATCCGAGCATTGCGCTGCCACGCGAGCCAGCATCGTGATCCGGACGCTATGGAAGAACGGGTGCGTGAGTGGTGGAAGAGCATCGCAGCAGAGCGAGGAAGGCCTGAAGGCACCAGTGCAGAAGCGTTCCGAGTGGTCGATACAAAATAATTCCTCACGACCTTCTTTCCTCAAGACCTTGCTGCAGGCGAAAGGGGATGACCAGGGTTGTAAGTGCTCTACAGGTTGTGGGCGTGTGGCCGTGCGGCGCACACGAGCACGGCATCGAGGTCACTTGGGCACAGGCTGGCCGTGAGCACGTAGGGCTCGCCGGCACTGGTCAGTTCGGCGAGCGCGAAGCCTTGGCAGCTGTCACGGACGCCAGTGCCCATCGGGTGCATTGCACTGATTTCCAAGCCGGCTGACTCTGCCTCGGCGGTCCACAAGTGAATGAGGCCTTGACGCAGGGCCGGATCCTCCAGAAGGTCTGTGCCTTCGAGCGTGAGCGTCACGTTTGAAATGTGTACTGGCTGGAGCGTGTCGATGTCGACGACGTCGCCGCCTAACTCGCCGTCAAGCATGACAACAACTGGGCCGCCTGTGGCTGTCGTTGCTCCGACGAAACCGTAGCGCACCACCGGAAATCCGTCGTCGCCAGTTGTGGCGTAACGAACTCGATCGCCGTGCTGGAACATGGTCAGCTCACGGAATCCGTTGTTGCGAACTCTTCGAGAACGGCATCGGACAACTCTGGCCAGAGTCGCAGGGCATCGCCAGACCATTGATCGAAGGGTCGGTCGGTCAACGCCACGAGCGACACATCGGCGGCTGGGTCGGTCCACATCATGGTGCCGGCGCCCCCAAAGTGCCCGTAGGTGGCGGGGTCGTTGCGCGGACCTGTCCAGTGCGGTGACTTGTCACCGCGAATTTCAAATCCAAGGCCCCAAGGGCACCGGTCGTAGCGGCCCACGCCCGGAACCATACCTCCGAGTGCAGGGAACTGAACACGGACGGTTTCGTCGGCGGTGGCCGATGCCAGGAGGCGTGGAGCGCGTGCCTCAGCCAGAAATCGCACGACGTCGTCGACTGCGGCCCACACCCCATATGCGGGAGACCCGATCAGCTCGGCAGAGGTCATGCCGAGCGGTTTGAATACGGCGAGCGAGAGGTATTCGGCGAAGGGCATTTCAGCATGCGACTCGACCCAAGCAGCAGCGAGTTCGACGCCGCCGTTCGAGTACGTGCGAGTGCGTTCCGGCGCGGCTATGGGATCGGTGCCCATGAAGCTGTACCCGCCTGCATGGCTCAGGAGGTGTCGCAGCGTGCAGCCAGGTTGCCCAGCAAATTGCTCGTCAATGACGGCGTCCAGGTCGACGATGCCTTCTTCGACGGCAACGAGTGCCGCCCAGGCGGTCATTGGTTTGCTGAGTGACGCGAGCCGAAACCTTGCGTCGGCGTCGCCACGAGTGGAGACAACAGAACCGCCCTGCATCACGGCGCCAGCCACCGTTGGTACCGGCCAAGCAGTACAGAGATCGAGCGCCGTCATTGGTGGCTGCGGGGAGCGATCAGGTGAAATCTTGGATGAGTTCGGCGACCCGGAATGCCAGGTCGACGCCCTGCCGAGCGTTGAGGCGTGGGTCACAGACGGTCTCGTAGCGGCTGTTCAGGTCGGCATCAACCAGTTCGTCGCCGCCGCCGAGGCATTCGGTGACGTTCTCGCCGGTCAGTTCGACATGGATGCCGCCGGGCCAAGTGCCCTCGGCGCGGTGGGCACGAACAAAGCCACCGATTTCGCGCACGATGTCGTCGAAGTGGCGAGTTTTACGACCGCTCGGAGCGGTGTAGGTGTTGCCGTGCATCGGGTCGCAGGCCCAGACGACGGGGTGGCCGGCGTCGGAGATGGCACGCAACAGCGGGCGCAGGTTTTCTTCGATGTTGTCGGCGCCCATCCGGGTGATCAGTGTGAGGCGACCGGGGATGCGCGACGGGTTGAGGATTTCGCACAGCTCAATGAGCTCGTCGCCGGTCATGGTCGGGCCAACTTTGCAACCAATGGGGTTGCCGACGCCGCGGAGAAACTCGACGTGCGCGCCATCAAGTTCGCGGGTGCGTTCGCCGATCCAGAGCATGTGGGCCGAGCAGTCGTACCAGTCGCCGGTGATCGAGTCGCGACGAGTGAGGGCTTCTTCGTAGCCAAGGATCAGAGCTTCGTGGGAGGTGAAGACGTCGACTTCGCTGAGGTTTGAGTTGGCCTCGGTTTCGATGCCGCACGCGCGCATGAAGCTGAGAGCACGATCGATCTCGCGGGCGAGCTTGTCGTAGCGCTGTCCTTCGGGGCTTGACGCCACGAACTCTTGGGTCCACGAGTGGACCCGATTCAAGTCGGCGAAGCCTCCCTTGGTGAAGGCGCGCAGCAGGTTCAGCGTCGAGGCCGACTGATGGTAGGCCTGAACCAGGCGTTCAGGGTTTGGGGTGCGAGCAGCCTCTGTAGCGGTGGCGTCGTTGACGATGTGGCCACGGAAGGAGGGGATCTCGAGATCGCCAACCATTTCGGTGTCGGATGAGCGCGGCTTGGCAAACTGACCGGCGATCCGGCCGACCTTCACGACGGGAACGCCGACCGAGTAGGTCAGCACGACGGCCATTTGCAAGATGACCCGGAGCTTCTCGCGAATGTTGTCGGCGGAGAACTCTTCGAAGCTTTCGGCGCAGTCGCCGGCCTGGAGGAGAAAGGCATTGCCGGCTGCCACTTGTGCAAGCTCGGCCTGCAGCGAGCGAGCTTCACCTGCAAAAACGAGGGGTGGTAGCGTCGAGATTTGCTTCAGCGACGAGTCGAGTGCGCCGAGGTCAGGCCATGACGGCTGTTGTTTGACAGCGCGTTCCTGCCACGATTGCGCCGTCCACGTTCCCCTGGGTTCCATAAGTGCAGGCTATCGAAGCACTCCAACTTGGCCTTGCCTGAATTTCTCGCCGACGAGGCGGTCTGAAAAAGAAAGCTGCGGCGGGGATGCATCCCCGCCGCAGCTCAAACATTCGGTTCGCTTTTTGGCGGAAGCTCAGACCGCCAAAATGCGTTCGGCGTCGTCGCGGAGGCCGGCGACTGCACGGCTGACGAGACGACGGGCTGCTTCGGCGGTGACACCGAGCTGCTCGCCGACTTCGCGGAAGCTCTTGCGCTCGCCGTCGACGAGGCCGAAACGGGCTTCGACAGCGAAACGCGCACGGGCATCGAGTGTGTGCAGCAGTTCGTCGAGCAGCTCGCTATCGACGAGCGTCATCACGTGATCTTCCGGCGTGCCGTCACCGTTCGCCATCAGGTCGCCGAGGGTCGCGTCGCCATCGTCGCCGACGGTCTTGTCGAGGCTGACCGGAGTGGTCAGGCGATGCAGCTCGGCATTGGTCTGGTCGAGAGTCTCGCCGTCGCCCGATGCCTGGCGCAGGGCTGCCCGGAGGCTGGCTGAACGATCGCCCGGGATGCGGATGAGGCTGGCCTTCTGGTCGAGGGCACGGCCAATTGCCTGACGGATCCAGAACGTGGCGTAGGTGGAGAACTTGAAGCCACGACGCCAGTCGAACTTGTCGACGGCGTGCTCGAGGCCCAGGTTGCCCTCCTGGATGAGGTCGAG
>CALAHA010000156.1 GCA_937891565.1 uncultured Ilumatobacter sp.
ATGATCGGCTTGATCCCTTGGCTGTTGCACTCTTTGTAGAAGTCGAGCGTCCCGTACATGTTGCCGTGGTCGGTCATACCGAGCGCCGGCTGGCCGTCTTCGACCGCCTTGGCCACCAACTCGTCAAGTCGCGACGCTCCGTCGAGCATCGAGAATTCGGTATGAACATGGAGGTGGGTGAAGGAATCGGCCATCTGGCTTTTCTGAGTGAATTACTTACAACGTTGGGATTCTGAACGTAGCAGTGAATCTCTTCGGTTTTCCAACGGTTGCATGTGACCGGCTCTCGGGTCCTGTCACCGTCGATCGATCGGGCTGCGACGGCTCGTTCCTCGCCGACGGTCCCTCCTCGACCCATGGCGCCATCCGTTCGCCTTGCTGGCTGCCCGCCCGGCCTGTGCCGGCCGCTGGCGGGACTGAAGCGTCAGGCCGTTACAGGTAGGTGCCGGGCCGGTCGCCGTCGGCGGGGGCTTCGGGGTGGCCCGACGCCCGCTGTGCTGCACCTTGGACGACTTGGCCGTTCGGGAGCTGACGCATCTGAGCAAGCTGCTGTTGAGCAACGGCCTGCTGGGCCATGAGGCTGGCCTGGATTCCGTGGAAAAGGCCTTCAAGCCAGCCGACGAGTTGCGCTTTGGCAACGCGCAGTTCGGATTCGCTCGGAACTTCATCATGGTCGAACGGCAGCGCAAGCGAACGCAGCTCTTCCTGCAAATCCTCGGACATCGCCTCGGATAACTCCACAATCGAACGTTCATACACCTCGGCGAGCCGTTCTCGAGAGGCCTCGTCAAGCGAGGTCATCCGGACCTCTTCGAGCATTTGCTTGATCATCGAGCCGATGCGCATCACCTTGGCTGGCTGTGTGACCGCCTCACGAAGCGCAGTTGGTTCGCCGGCATCGCCGTTCGTTGCCGGTGACTCGTCGCTCGTTGGGGCGACGTCGGGACGCACTGCCTCGCTTCCGGCAGATGTTGCGTCGGGAGGCAGTGACGTGTCGGACATGGCAATCGTTCTACCGGGATCCTGCAGCGCCCGTTCGTCAGGCCGTGCCGGCGAGGAGCGGGACGTTCACTTCAGCGGATGTCAGAGAACCGTGGCGACAGATCAACTGATAGCTACCGGAGTCGGCATCTTCGTGGAACGTGACTGCCTCGCGGGCTACAAGCGCGACGTCGCCGAGCCGCGCCCTCACCGGTGGTGAAACGGTTGCGCCAAACCAACCTTCGTCGATGACCTGCTCGCGTGTGACGACCCAGGCAACCTCTCCAACTTCAGCTTCGGCGGCCTGTGCCACATCGGCCAGCGCCCCGGCTGTGGTGTGTAGCCAGCGGAATCGCCCTTCGCCGGACTGCATCGTGACACCGCGCAACATCGCACCGGATGGCCGAATGATGTTGTCGCCAACGTCGACCTGGCCGTGATCGGCAGTGATGAGTAGCGACGTGCCACTCGGCAAGGCCGCAAGCAGATCAGCGACCAAGCGGTCGGCGGCACGCAGTTCGGCCTCGTAGTACGGGCCAAAGCCACGTTCGTGGGCGATCTTGTCGATGCCGCCGTAATAGCAGTAGACGAACTGTTCCCCGGCCTCGACGAGTTCGGCGGCAGCCACCGGGATTGACGACGCAGCCCGCCAACCGGATCGCCGACATCCCCGGAGGTGCGCTTCGCTGAATGCTGAGTTTTCAAGCTCGGCCATCGACACGACCGGTACCTCGTAGCCCATAAACGGGTCGTACGGCTGCACTTCCATCGGCGGCTTCTGGCGGCGAACAATCTTGTCGTCGACACTCCAGCGGAGGACGTTCAAGATGTCGCCGTTGAGCATCATGCGGTAGCCGATGAGCCCGTGTTCTCCCGGTGTCAACCCCGTGGTGATCGATGTCAGCGCCGTGGCGGTCGTCGTTGGCGCGACGGTGTGGATCGATCGACCGACGAGCGAGTTGATCGTGGGCATGATCGCTCGGTGATCATCGAGTTGGTCCCAGCCGAGGCCGTCGAGCACCAACATGACGCATTGCTCGGAGTCGGCAATCGGTGCCGGCATCCACGTGGGCAGCGTCGACGTTGACCAAGTCCTCGGACCAAGGAGGGCGGGAATAATCCCGCGCACGTTGGCTCCCGCATAGTCCGGAATGATTGGCCCTATGCCTGAGGAAGTCACTACGTTCCAGTCCACCATGTTCGAGGGTCCGACCACAAGGCCAGAGCCAGGATTGTTCTTCGCAAGCGTTTGTGCGAACGGCTCGTTCTCTACCGGATCAATCAGGAACGACTCAAAAATCGTTATGGTGAAGCCGTGCGCATCTCAACCCGAGGGGACTACGCCTGCCGGGCACTGCTGAGTCTTGCTCTTCACATTGACAAGGGCGGCCCCACATCAGTACGTGACATCGCCGAGCGCACTGCGCTTCCTCAGCCCTATCTTGAGCAGATTTTACTCGCTCTCAAGGGCGCCGGGATCGTGCGCTCAAAGCGCGGCGTCGGCGGCGGCTACGTGCTCGCTCGCGAACCCGCAGCGATAATGCTCAGTGACATCATCTCGGCTGTCGATGGCCCGATCACGGTCGGCGACTTCGGCGCACCCCACCAAGACGGGGCATGTGACCACGAAGGCCAGTGCGTACTCCTGGAGATCTGGAGCCAGGCGGGCGCTCACATGCGCGGGCACCTCGACGGCTACTCACTCGCCAGTATCGCCAGCATTGCTAAGGGCGAATCCCCTTGGCCAGTCCTCCACGAACACTGAAGTAGCAACCAGCCACTGAGCGAATCAGTCGCAGCCACGCTTGTGTCCCCGAGCGCAGCGATTCGGACGCAGTCCGAGCACCGCTGGCAGCGGCGCAGTCGCTGTGGTCGACGCCAGTCGACAGCCGCCGCCAGGCGCACCAGCGTCAGCTGGAGGCGGCGTCGAGCCAGGCTTGCAGGTCTGGCGCAAGCGGGCTGAAGAACGTGACGCGCTCGCCAGTGTCGGGGTGGTTGAAGGCCAGTTCTGCAGCATGTAAGAACGGACGCTGTACACCGAGGTTCGGGCGGCGCTGACCGTAGGTCGGATCACCGACGAGCGGATGGTTGATCGACGAAAGGTGCACGCGAATCTGGTGTGTGCGACCGGTTTCCAGGCGGCAGTCGACACGAGAAACTACGGCGGGTTCGCGATATGTCCCGATCACCCGGTAGTCAGTTCGCGCATACTTGCCATGAGTCACGACCGCCATCTTCAAGGGATCGGAGCGGCTTCGGCCCAACGGTGCATCGATGATCCCGTGCGGTGCGTCAGGAACACCCCATACGAGCGCTTCGTAGCGGCGCGTGCATGTGTGATCGGCGAACTGCGCGATGAGGAAGTCGGCTGCGACTTGAGTGCGTGCAACAACCAGCAAGCCCGAACTACCAGAGTCGAGGCGGTGCACGATTCCGGGTCGATTCGACTCGCCCACGTCGACGATTTCGGGGAAGCGAGCAAGCAGGCCGTTGGCGAGCGTGCCTTCCATGTTGCCGGCACCGGGGTGCACGACGAGACCAGCCGGCTTGTCGACAACGATGATGCTCTCATCTTCGTAAATGACCGAGAACTCCACGTCGGGGTCAGGCTGCGGCAGCTGAATGCGTGGGAACGACGTCGGGTCAACGCCAATGGACTGACCTTCGACGAGTCGGACCTTGCCGCTCGAGGCCGGCTGACCATCGACGGAAACGCCACCGTTAGCAATTGCTGCAGCGGCGTCGGATCGACTGATATCGCCGAGGAGTGCAACGATTCGGTCGAGACGTTGGCCGTCAAGTGCTGCGGGGACGTCCTCGTTGATCATGGTTCAGGGATCTCCTCGGCGGTGACGGATTTGGTGGCAATTTGGGTGTCAGCGGCTGCTGCAGCGCCACGGGCTACTTCGAACTCAGCCGCGTCGAGCGTTTTCGCTCGACGCGCACTCAGCACGCTATTCAAGATCAGCGCGCCGGCACCGACGTTGATGCAGATGTCAGCGATGTTGAAAATCGGGAACCATTGGAAGTCGATGAAGTCGACAACGGAACCACGCAGCCATGCCTCGTTCCGAAAAGCTCGGTCGACCAGGTTGCCGGCTGCACCACCAATGACAAGCCCCATTCCAAAGGTCGACAGCTTGCTTGACTCAGTTCGCAACGTGACGAGGAGCCAAACGATGACCAGCGTGGCAGCCACTGCAATGACCGGGCCGAAGCCCTGCCCACGGCTGAAGGCCATGCCGCTGTTGAACGCAAGGTTCCAGCGGAGCGTCCAGAAAACGTCGATGACACGATCTGCGCCCAGACCAGTGACCGCCCAGTGCTTGGTGAACTGGTCAAAAAAGACCACGCAAAGCGCCAGCAGCACCGGGGCCCGCCACGCGGCGGCACGGGCATTGGACATGGAAGAGTTGCGAGCCGGGCTTAACGGAAGCCGGCGCCGCTGACCTTCTCGACCGCAAGGACGGTCGTTTCCGGGATCGCTTCGAGCCGCTCACGAGGAATCGGCCTGCCCGACACCACCGAATAGCCATACGTGCCAACTTCGAGCCGGGCCAACGCCTCAACCTCATCCTCGGGCCTAACGGTGCGCAGCA
>CALAHA010000157.1 GCA_937891565.1 uncultured Ilumatobacter sp.
CGTCACCGAGTTCAAGGGCGGCAAAGTAGAGTACCGAACCGACCGCTACGGCAACGTGCAGCTCACCGTCGGCAAGGCCAGCTTCACCCCCGAAGCACTCGCCGAAAACCTGTTCGCCGTGATCGATGAGGTCCAGCGGGCCAAGCCTTCGTCGGCCAAGGGCCGCTACATCCAGAAGGTCACGGTCTCTTCGACGATGGGCCCCGGCGTCAAGATCGACATCCAGCGCCTCAAGCCTGTTCTGCCTGGCGAAGGCTGATTCAGTCCTTGCAGTCAGACGCAGCGCCATGCGCGCTGTCCGTGAACTGAACGAATGCCCGCATTTCGATGCGGGCATTCGTCGTTTTCGAGTACACGGTGTCTATGCGGCTAGGCAAATCATTGGCCAACTCAACGTGCACGCGTGGAAGGGCTGAGCGCGAGTCGTATGCTCTGCCTCTGTAAAATAGGTCGCTCGCCAGAGACCGTTGGTCAGATCGTCAGCAATGGCAGTCAGGTAATGGAGTTCGCTCCGCCAACCGAGGTGCATACCCCCAAGAAAAGGCTTGAGACATCGTCTCGCTGGTCGCTCCTGGAGGTGTTCGCTGAAAATTGCGAGCACCCCGAGTTGAGCGAGAGGAGGAAAACACACATGACAGAAGCAAACGCACCGCGACCTGACAAGGTCGCAAAGGTCGAGGAAATCACTGCAAAGCTCAAAGAAGCCCGCGCAGTGTTCGTCACCGAGTATCGCGGCATGTCGGTCAGCCAAATGGCGGATCTTCGTACCCCGCTGCGCGCTGTTGGCGCAGAGCACAAGGTGTACAAAAACACCCTGGTGAAGCTCGCCGCCGCCAACGCCGGTATCGACGGCCTCAATGATCACCTGACCGGTCCAACAGCGCTCACCTTCGCCACCGAGGATTCGGTTGGCGCAGCAAAGGCACTGGTTGACGCGGCCAAGGCAAACCCGCTGCTGGTCATCAAGGGCGGCATGCTCGGCGACGCGCCGATGTCCGCCGATGATGTCAAAGCACTGGCAAGCCTGCCGTCGCGCGAAGAGTTGCTGGCGAATCTTGCTGGCGCATTCCAAGCACCGCTGGTCAAGACCGCCCGGCTGCTCAAAGCACTGCCGAACAAGTTCGCGTTCGGTCTCTCTGCTCTCATTGAGAAGCAGGAAGCCGAAGCCTGAACACCCCATATTTCTGGGGTCGAACGGCCCCGCACAAACTGAACGAAAAGAGAGAACACCATGACTAACGAAGAAATCCTCGACGCCATTGGCGCCAAGACCGTCATCGAGCTCAAAGAGCTCCTCGACGCTTTCGAAGAGAAGTTTGACGTCACCGCTGCTGCCCCCGTGGCAGTCGCTGCAGCAGCTCCCGCCGGTGGCGGCGAGGCAGCCGAAGAGAAGGACGAATTTGACGTCATTCTCAATGGCGCAGGTGGCCAGAAGATTCAGGTCGTCAAGGTCGTCAAGGACCTCCTCGGCGTCGGCCTCAAAGAAGCCAAGGACCTGGTCGATGGCGCCCCGCAGGCACTCCTGGAGAAGGTCAGCAAGGCTGACGCTGACGCCGCCAAGGCCAAGCTCGAAGAAGTTGGCGCTGACATCGAAGTCAAGTGATTGACCAGCGGCGCAGTGCGCTGCTGATCTGAGTTCTTTCGAGAACTACCGGAGCCCAGATACCACCTTGGGGTGTGTATCTGGGCTCTGTCGCGTTCTGGGTCGGTGACCCAGCTCATGTCTTTTCACCGACAGCGTGTGCCCGACCGGCGAACTACGGAGTGTCACGGCGGGTAAATCGGGGAACGGTGGCCGCAGCAAAGCACCTGCTCACATAGCAATTTCACGGCGATACCGCCGAGATACTTGACATTTCGACGGATGTTCTTTACGTTGACCCGCAATTCGTCGGTGACACTTTCAACATCGTCGATCCAGAAAAAAGTACGCCCGCACCGCGAATTCACGCTGTCTGCGGTTGATGTTGCTCGCCCCACGTGGATAGTCTGGACGACTGCCGTGCGTCTCCTGTCCCTCTACCTTTCACCAAGTGTGGTTCAGCGCGCCCAGCTGCCTGGCAACAACCCTCAACTCTTTGGAGAGTGATCGTGGCGACTCGTCCCGTGTCTCGTGAACGTTATTCGTTCGGAAATCTGAAGGAGCCGCTTGAGCTCCCCGACCTGATCGCCGTCCAGCGTGAGAGCTTCCAGTGGTTCCTTGATGAAGGGCTCGCAAACACTTTCCGCGACATCAGCCCCATCAAGGACTTCTCGGAATCGCTCCAGCTTGAGCTTGAATTCGACCCGTTCGATGAAGACTTGCGCCCGCCACCGAAGTTCACGGTGGAAGAGTGCAAAGAAAAGGACATGACTTACAGCGCGCCCGTCTTCGTGCGCGCCCGGTTCATGAACCGCAACACCGGTGAGATCAAGGAACAGACCGTCTTCATGGGCGACTTCCCGATCATGACTGAAAAGGGCACGTTCATCGTCAACGGCACCGAGCGTGTCGTCGTGAGCCAGCTCGTTCGCAGCCCCGGCGTCATCTTCGAGCCGGGTGAGCGTTTCCGCCTGCGTAACCTCACCAAGCACCAGCTTGTCAAGGGCACCATCCATCCGTACCGCGGTGAGTGGATGGAGTTCGATGTCGAGCACAAGCCGGGCAAGGACGTCACCGCCGGCACGCGTGTCGCACGCAAGCGTCGCCTCGGTGTCTTCACCATGCTTCGTGCGCTCGGCTACGACGAGGAGAACGCTCCCGGTTTCCTCGATCGCTTCGTCAGCCACTTCGACTTCCTCGAGGGCCAGTGGGACAAGGAGCGCGACACCGCGCCGACCCAAGAAGAAGCGCTCATCGAGATCTACAAGCGCGCTCGCCCAGGCGAGCCGCCGACTGCCGAGTCTGCCAAGGCGTACTTCCGTAACGCGTTCTTCGAGAGCCGTCGCTACGACCTCAGCCGCGTCGGCCGCTACAAGCTGAACCGCAAGCTCGGCGAAGAAGTCGCCCAACTCGACGAACTATTCGGGC
>CALAHA010000158.1 GCA_937891565.1 uncultured Ilumatobacter sp.
CCCCTGCAGCCCTCGGCATGGTTGCGTACGACGATGAGCCGGACCCGCCCGACCCCTTCTTCGCGGACGACCCGGCTCTCGGGCTCGATCTGCCCGAAATCCCAACGGCCGCCGGCCTGATTCCCCGCGGGTCAATGAGCGTCGCCGAGATCAAAGACGACCTCCGGACCCGCAATGCGCACGTGGCCAAACGGCTCGTCGACATCACCGGCTGGAACCACGCTCGGGTACAGGGCGAGATGAACAATCTGGCAGGCGTCGCCCGCGTCGCCAGCGCCACCAACGATCAGCTCGCCCGCCGCCTCCGGTACGCCGAGAGCTGGCTGCGCCGAATCCAGCGCTGAGACAGCCTGGCTGGCAGCAACGCGCCGGTCATCAACCGGTGAGCTCGTCGAGACGGGCCCACGAGACCTCGATAGACTCGACAAGATGCCCAGTCCTGGCGAACATCATCCGGCGTTCGAGGAGTACTGCGAGTGCATTTTTGAGCTGCAAGAGGACGACGTCGACGTCATTCAGGCGCGCATTGCCGAACGGTTGCAGGTCAGCCGCCCCGCGGTGAGCGAAATGATGAAGCGGCTCGAGGCCGAAGGCCTCATCACCGCTGACAAAGCAATCGTGCTCACACCCGCGGGCAAGCGTCTCGCCGAACAGGTCGTCCGGCGCCACCGTCTGGCCGAACGTTTCCTGACCGACGTCCTCAAGCTCTCCTGGGCCGAAGCGCACCACGAAGCCGGCCGCTGGGAGCACATCATTAGCGACTCGGTCGAAGTGGCTATGAACGAGCTTCTCGGCGATCCAACCACGTGCCCGCATGGCAACCCGATTCCAGGTTCCGCCTACGAAGCCGCACCCGACTCGGGGCCGCTCTCCGACATCCAGGTCGGCAACGGATTCACCGTGCGTCGCATCACCGAGGAACTCGAGTTCGAACCGGGCCTCCTCGAGTTCCTCGAAGCATCAGCAATCCAGCCCGGCAACACGGGCATCGTCACCGCAGCATCGCCCGACGGCACGCTCACGGTCGAGATCGATGGTCGCCATGTGGGTGTCGGCTCGTTCGCCAGCGAACGGATTCTGGTCACCGCGTGAATCGACTCATTGTTGCCGCCCTCGGCGGTGCATTGTTGTTGAGCGCATGTGCCACCACGGTCGACGTCACCGACGTACCCGCAAGTGCCGAACCAGCACTGGAAAGCGGCGAGCCAATCGAAGGTGGCGTCATCGTCGACGCCAACACGCCCGAGACAACGATCGCACTCACCGGCTCGGCCAGCGACCTGCTGCCCGAATTGGCGATTGAAATGAGTCGACTCAGCGAACTCGTCGTGCAGGGCAAAGGCGACGACGAGGCCTTCGAGACCATCGTGCAGATCTGGGATCGCATCCGCCCCGAGATCGCTGCCGATCGGCCCGAACTCGTCAACGGCATTGGCGCAACTGTCGACATGTCACGCATCGCCGTCGAGCGGAGGCGACCAGCAGACGCCGATAAGGCTTTCAAGTTGCTGTCCGACCTCCTCGACCAGTTCACCGGCGAGGGTTGACCGTCACACCCAGGACCGTCACGCTTTGGTCTGACCAGAGTGTGAAGCGTGCGACACGCCGAGCCACTCCCTGATTGCGCGTTTGCGTTTCGTTGACGACGGCGCGATGACTCGAAGATCGACGAGGCGCTGCAGCGTTGCTGTTGCAAACGCGTCGGCAATCGCTACTGAGTCGAGCGGTTCACCTGCATCGCTGCTGCTCACGATCACCTTCGCGACATGATCGAGGTGTCGTCGAGACACCGGCTCGCCGGTCGCCGCAGCCCGGTCGCGTGCGCTGCGGGTCAGTTCGTTGATCGTGCGCGGGCTCGGCGTTCGGGTGCCGAGCCGCCGCCATGCGTCGGCCAGTTGTTCATAGATCCTGACCCACTGCTCGGTTCCAATCACCGGGAAGGTTCGGTCGACTCGACGTAGTTCGGCAGCCTCACGCGGCGCTTCGACCTCGGGTGCTACTGCGGCTGACTCAACGTCGGGCACAGTCTCGGGCTCTGTCGGCGGAAGCAGGTACACGTGCCTGCCGGTGCTGAGTTCGGCCGCAGGCAGCGCCAATCGAAGGAACCGCTTGAAGCTGCGATGGCCGAACCAGTCGTCGCTGACCTCGGCGCCGAACTCTTTCTGCAGTTCCCACGCAAGGCTGGACAGTTCCGTCGGACGGTCGAGCGTCTGCCACCGGTCGGCGAGTAGCTCAGCAGCGTCGGCCTCGATCGCCGACAAATCACGCTCGTCGACCTGGCTCTCGTCTGGCTGATCGTCGGCGCCATCGACGGCTGCCTCGTCGATCCGGTCGAGTTCGCTCCGCAGGTCTTCGGCAATGTCATCGAGCGTGGCTAAAAGGTCAGCCATTCGCTTCGACAAGATCTCGACGAGCGGCGGCAACTCGCCAGCCTTGCTGTAGGAGTCTTCGTGAGTCAGTTCGCCCCAGCTGTCTTGGAGCAGCGTCCTGACCTGTAGTTCACAGGTGACCGACGTGGATTCGAGCATCAGTCGGAGGTTGACGTGCCAACCGCGGTAGCCGGACTCCTTTGGCGACTCGACGTAGTCCCGTTCAGACGACTCGTCGATTGACAGCGGCCGCTTCGGGTTCGGCTGTTTCGGCAATCCGTCGAGCGCGACCTGCACCATGTCGAGGTCGCGGAGGTTGGTGCATGTGACCCGCAGGCCGACAAGGTCGTCGATCACCGCCGGGATGTCGTCGACCGAGTTGATTTGATCGCGGTATCTCGGTTGGCGGAGCTTGCGCCAGGTTCGCCGCTTTGACTTGACCCGGCCGCCGATACTGCGGAGACGAGCCACATCTCGATCGGTCAACTGCTCGACGAGCTGATGTTCGAGCGCTTCCATTGCGAACTCAAGCGTCGGCTCGAGCACCTCGGAACGGTACGCGTCGTACCACGCGCCAAACTCGCCGTATCCGAATCCGGTAATACTCACAGGGCCGACCCTACTGCTGGGCGGCGATGGCGTCAGGGAGGTCGGCAGCGTGCACGACAGTGAGGCGCTGCGTACTGCGAGTCAGCGCAACGTACAGAGCCCGGAGGCCATGTTCGATGCTGTCGACAATGCCCGCCGGTTCGACGACAACCACGCCGTCGAGTTCCAGACCCTTGACGACACTGACCGGCACGAGTGTGACGCCAGCGTCGAGGCCGGTTCGGGTCGCAGTGCCGTGATCGATTCCGGCCGCAGTGAGCGCTTCGGACAATTCGTCAATCATCCCATCAGGCGCGACGACGCCGAGGCTGGCACCCGGTATCGCGTCGGCCAAGGCTTGCACTTCGGTCGCCACGGTCTTGGCCAGCAGTTCGGCCGATGAGGCACGAACAATGCTCGGCGACACATCACCGATCCGCACCGAATCGGGTGCCCGGAGCGACGGAGTGGCGACCGCCATGACCCGATTGGCAAGTTCCAT
>CALAHA010000159.1 GCA_937891565.1 uncultured Ilumatobacter sp.
GCTGTCGATGGCCAAGCGGCTACAGGCGACGCCAGGTGACGCTGAGGCGATTGGATACGACGAAGGTCGCAGTCGGGCAGTGGGGTACCGGGCTGCGCCGTCGACACTCGAAGCATTGGTCGCTGATCTCGATCGTCTCGGATTCGACCCGGTAGTCAGCGACGACCCGCGAGTAAATCCAGCCTCCGATGATGACCTCGCAGCGGTGGTGTCATTCGCCAACTGTCCCTTTGCTGACCTCGCTCAGCAACACCCTGATCTCGTCTGCAGCCTGCATCGCGGTCTTGTCATCGGGTTCGTGGCCGACATGGGTGACACTCAGATCGGCGAATTTCGCGATATCACGAGCCGCACACCTTGCCGGGTCACGGTTTCCACCAGATAATCTAATTGCACACTGAGAGAGCTCCTGAGGAGGACTGTCACATGATCACACTTACCGACACCGCAACCACCAAGGTCGGCCAGCTGCTTCAAGCAGAAGGCGCCGAAGATCTCGCACTCCGCGTTGCTGTCCGCCCCGGCGGCTGCAGTGGATTCTCGTACGAAATGTTCTTCGACGGCGACATCGCTGCCGACGACAACGTCACTAACTTCGGTGACGATGGCAAGGTCCGTGTCGTTGTCGACCCGGCCTCGGCACAGCTCCTCGAGGGTGCAACACTCGACTACAAAGATGGGCTCGAGCAGAGCGGCTTCGCCGTCACGAATCCCAACGCCACCCGCTCCTGCGGCTGCGGCCAGTCGTTCTCCTGAGCGGCGCCAGATCTCCCGATGCCTGCGTTGCCGTCGTCGGTCATTGAGCAAGCTCAACTCCGTCCTCGGCGCCTCGACCTCGGAAAATCTGACTCGAAGAACTGATGAAGAAACTGAGTAAGACGCCCGCGGTCTGACCGCGGGCGTTTTGCTTTTTCTCTCCTTTTCTCTCCCTCTCTCAAACTGAGCGGAGATCAGGTTTTCTTCTCGCAAGGCGCGCTGCGACGACCATGACTTGCGTCACCGAGGAGCCGGCGGAACGCAGCGAGAAGGAAACGTGGCGCCGCTCAGCCGCTCAGCTCGTGAGGAGGGTGAGGCGACCGTTGAGTTCGGTGGAGTCCCAGACGGCGTCAAGGCGCTCGACGACCACGCCGTTCGCATCGGCCAGGAAGAGTGCTGGCTCGTAGGTCATCCCGACTGCGGTGACTGCTGGAGCGATGTCGATCCCGGCGTCGTCGGTGAACACTTCGGCGTGCACGTAAATGATCTTGTCGTCGAACAATTCGCGGCTCGCGACCAGTGCATCGAGTGCGGGCGCACAACTGCCGGTTGAGCAGAACGCGGGCGTGCCCACGTAGTACGCCACCGGCTTGCCCATGGTGAGTGCGTCGGTCAAGGACACGGTGTGGAACGGGCACGGTTCGGGCGACAGGGTGCACAGCGAGGCGAGGCCCTGTTCGTCCCCGATCGTCGGTGTGTCGAAGCCTGGGAGCAGCTGTCCTGGCGTTGGCACAGCGACCTCGCCAGGCTCCAGTACTTGGAACGATGCGCCTGTATCGGGACCGCCGTCGACGACGAGGGCATAGACCCCTGGAGTGTCGATCGTGGTCCGAAAGTCGTAGTAGGGCGCTGGCGCAACGGTCCGCTTGACCGCAGTGAACGCACCGCCGATCGGATTGCCATCGATGTCGACCACGCGTGCGCCGAGCGTGGCCGGGCCGTCTTGAATGAATTCGGCAGCGCCGGTCGACAGCGTGATCGGCATGCGGATCTCGCCGGGGACCAGCACGTTGTTCGGGAACCGCTGGACGAGCGTGAAACCTTCGCCCGAGCCCGAGCAGGCAGCAAGTGCCCCCGACGCGGCGATGCCGGCAATAAAGCGTCGCCGGCTGATGCCGGTTCCGAGTTCGATGAGCCGAGGAAAGTGCGTCATGTAATCCACTCGCAAACTGTTGGGGGCAGCGACCGTGACCGAACGCTGTATTCAGAGGGGCGAGGACAGTCGTTGCGCTGAGCATCGCGAACGTGCGAATCTTTGCGGGCCATGAATGTGCCTGGAAGCCAACTCCCTCTCCGACGATATCGCCGCCGGATACTCGGGTGGGGCGCCGTCGGGGTGATCGGGGTCTTTGCGGTTGGCGCCGTGATCTTTGGGGCCCGCGTCGAGAATGATCTGGAGCGACGCGTCGTCGAACAGTTCAACGATGCTCAAGTCGGGCCCGTGACAGCGAGATTCGGTGGCCAGGACGGCACGTTGTTGTGCCTCGAAGGTGCCGTTGCCATCCCTGAGGATCTCCTTGAGCGAAGCCGGGCCCTGTGGGGTGTTGCCTCGCTCGACCTCGACGATTCCTGTGGACAGGTTGCGCTTTCGGCAAATATCGATGCTTCGGCGGTCTTGACCACGGAAGCCCTGGCGACGACCGAGCCACTGGCCACGTCGCCGTCTGTCAACGTTGAGACGGTGGCCAGCCTGGTCGCTGCCGGGTCGCAGTTCTCGACATTGCAGGATCTCTTGGGTGACACTTTACTCGACGCGACTCTCGCTGGCGACGGACCGTTCACGTTGTTCGCTCCGACCAACGAAGCGTTCCAGGCACTTGGACCGGATGCGATCGCCGCGCTTGGACGCGACACCGAACTCCTCACGACAGTCCTCAAACACCATGTGACAGCCGGCGCTGTCACGAGCGCCGATTTCCGCAATGGTGTCGTGGAGATGCTCGATGAATCATCGATAACCGTTGAGGTTGCAGATGGCGTGACGCTCATGAGCGGTGCATCGATCGCAACGGTGACAGAGCCTGACCTCATTGCCGACAACGGGGTTCTTCACGCTATCGACCATGTGCTCCTCCCGATTGGAATGACGGCCGGAGCCGAGACCAACGAGCCGATCCTCTCCGCCGAGGTCGCTGACGGCCAGATTTTCCTGCGCGGCACCGTGGCGACGGATGCGCAGCGCATCGAGCTCATCAGGGCTGCTGGCGTCCGGATGAACCCGGCGAATGTCATCGACGACCTGGTCGTCGACCCCGGTTTCGCGGCGACCGACGCCGACGTCGAAGGTTTCGCCAACCTTGCCTCTCTGATGGTTCCAAATCTGATCAGTGGTGAGGCAACGCTCACCAGCTCAGGCGTCACTCTCATCGGCGTCTACGCGAGCGACGAGCAAATCGCGATACTGAAAAGCGTGTCGGCCGATGACGTCACGTTCGACTTGACCGAGCGCGCCGCTGCGACCGAGGCCGACGCGGCAACGCTTCAGGTCGATCTCAATGCGCTCGTGACTGCCAACCCGATTTTGTTCGATCAGCGCAGCACGCAGATCACTGCTGATTCAGCAGCCATCATTGATCGAGTGGCTGCGATCTCGAACCGTGTTGGAGGCCTCGCCATCGAAATCCGAGGCCATACCGACAACGACGGCGCCGCAGCGACGAACCAGCAGTTGAGCGAAGGGCGTGCCGAAGCGGTGAGCGCATCGCTTGTCGAGCGCGGGATCGCCGTTGGCGCTCTCACTACCGCTGGCTTCGGCGGCTCGCAGCCGATCGTCGACGCGGCTGGAGTTGAAGACAAGGCGGCCAGCCGTCGCGTTGAGTTCGTCGTCACCGTCCAATAACGAGCACCCAGACAGGAACCGTCGTGCCATACACACTTGCCAAATTCTTCTTGTGGGGTCTCCTCATGGCGCTCGCTGGCGGCTCCATTGGTTGGTTGTTGCGCAGCCTCACATGTCGCGCGGAGGTCGCTCGCGCCAAGGCGATCACGGTCGACAACGACGAACTCGATCGCCTCCGTAGTCGTCTGGCCAACCTCGAACCGGCGGTTGCCGAACGCGATCGTCTCCGTATGGAACTGGCCGATGTCCGTGGCTCAAGTGCAGGCGCACTCGGATTCGCAACGACAGCAAACACCTCAATCGTTCTCGATGAGCTCGTCGTGGATGACGACGCCCCGGAAGCAATGGCTGCATTGTCTGCCGATGGGATCAGCACAGAACTGCCAGCATCGGGAGCCGTTGAGGGACCAGCAGCCGTGGCCCCCGAAGCCCGTTCCGGGCTTGACCCGGCTGAGGCATCTGCAGCGCTCGGCAAGAAGGTTCGAATTGACGACCTCACTGTGGTTGAAGGCATCGGGCCGAAGATCACCGAGTTGTGTAACGCCATCGGTATCACCACCTGGGCGCAGCTGGCTTCGGCCGAAGTCGAGACGTTGCAGTCGATGTTGACCGATGCCGGCTCGCGGTTTCAGATGCACAAGCCGGGTTCGTGGCCAGGCCAGGCCAGGCTGCTCGCCGCTGGGCAGTGGGCTGATTTCCAGCAGTTGACAGCGGACCTCGCCGACGGGACCTGAGTAGGTGCTCTCGCTGAGTTAGATTCAGCCCCATGAGCAAGCCCCTCGGCCCCTATACGCCTGTCGTTCGCGCCGGCGACTTCATCATCATCTCTGGACAGGGCGGTCTCCTCGACGGCATCAAGGTCGACGGTGGCGTGGTCCCGGAGACCGTGCAGGCAATGAACAACATTAAGTCGCTGCTCGCCACCATGGGCGCCACCATGGACGACGTGGTCAAGACGACCTGCTTCCTCACCGACATGGAGGATTACGCCCGTTTCAACGCGGCCTACGTCACAGCGTTCGGCAACCATCGGCCATCGCGGTCGTGTGTTGCGGTCGCTGAGCTTCCTGCTGAGTTTGTCGTTGAAGTTGAAGCGTGGGCCTATAAGCCGGTCTGATTCCCGGCGTTGCTGTCGCCAGAGAGTTGCGGTGCCGTGAGCGGTGGCCAGTAGTCTGACTGAATGCTCGGAGGCATTGCCATCATCATTTTCGTCGTTCTGCTGATTCCGGTCGGGGTGTTGATGACGGGCGCCGTTGCGTCGGCCGTGCTCGGAGAAGTGCTGCACCGCGATGGCACGAGCCGCCACGAAGGCTCCGAACTCCTCGACATTCCTGACTGACCTGGCGCCAATGAAGGGCCGTTCATGACCAACGCTGTCGCTGATCTGGTCATCGCGAACGCGCGGTGCGTCGCGACAATGGACGGCGCCCGCCGTGAGATCTCCGGCGGATGGGTTGCTATCACCGATGGCCTCGTCTCTGGAGTAGGTGACGGGCCCGCTCCCGAAGCAGCCAAGACCATCGACGCCACCGACTGCCTGGTTACCCCGGGGCTGATTAACACCCACCACCACCTGTATCAGAACCTGACGCGGGCGTTCCCGGCCATGACCGACAAACCTCTGTTCGGGTGGCTGCAGTCGCTGTATCCGCTGTGGCGTGCCATCGACACCGAGTCGGTCCACGTGTCGGCCTGGGTCGGCCTGGCCGAACTCGCGCTGTCGGGCTGCACGACCTCGTCTGACCACCTCTATCTCCACCCCCACGGGGCAGGCGACCTGCTGACTGCCGAGATCGAGGCCGCCCAAGACCTTGGCATCCGTTTCCACCCGACGCGCGGTTCGATGTCGCTGTCCGAGAAAGACGGCGGCCTTCCGCCCGATGACGTGGTCGCTGACGACGACGAGATTCTCGCGGCGAGCGAAGCAGCGGTGCTTCGTCACCACGACCGATCACACGGCGCTATGACGCGGGTGGCGTTGGCGCCTTGCTCACCGTTCTCGGTCACCGAAGATCTGATGGTCCGCTCAGCCGAGCTCGCCGAACGGCTCGACGTCCGCCTGCATACCCACTTCGCTGAGAATGCCGAAGACGACGAATTCAGCCTCGCCACCTTTGGATGTCGACCAATGGAGTACCTCGAACGCACGGGCTGGTGTACCGACCGCACGTGGGTTGCGCACTGTGTGATGCCCAACCACGACGAGATCCAACGGCTCGGAGCTGCGGGCGTCGGTGCAGCCCATTGCCCGTCAAGCAACATGATCCTGTCGTCGGGGATCGCACCGATTGTCGACCTGCGCGCCGCCGGCGTCAAGGTCGGTCTCGGCGTCGATGGTTCGTCGTCAGCCGATTCTGGATCGCTCTGGCTTGAAGCCCGCCAAGCGATGCTGCTTGCCAAGCTGCGTGATGGTGCCGATGCGGGCACGGCTCGGATGGCGCTCGAAGTTGCGACGCTCGGTGGCGCCGGCTGCCTCGGCCGCGAAGGCGAGATCGGCGTGCTTGAGGTGGGTGCCGTTGGCGATGTTGCCGTGTGGTCGTTGAATGGGCCGCAGTTTGCAGGTGCCCTCGCCGACCCAATCGAGGCCTGGCTGCGTTGTGGGCCGACCGGCGCCCGAGACACGGTCGTGCACGGCGAGCCCATCGTTGCCGACGGCATGCTCGTGAGCGGCCGTCTTGAGGAGATGCTTGGCGCTCACGCTGCTCTGTCCCGGAAGATCCAGAAGCTGAACTAAATTCCTTGTCGTTCTTGTATGTCCTGTGTTTCTTGTGTTCCTCGGATTGGAAGTGAACCCGTGACGCGTATCTCGCAGGGGTGACGGGCCGCAGCTGTCCGCAGTGGGCACAATAGGCAAGGTGTCTCCTCGGTCGCTCTCCGTTTGCCTTGTCGCGGTTGCGCTCACTGTCGCTGGTTGCGCCGAGTTAACGACATCAGCCGGTAACGATGCGCCGGTGTCGACAATCGTGATCGGCTCAGAAGTGGATGGCGAGGTTGTTGTCAGCGCTGATGTCGGGCCGACGTCAAAAACCGGTATCGACACCGTCATCATGATCGGCGACTCAATCACCGTTGCGTCGACGCCTGTGCTGCAAGAAGTTTACGAGCAGCTCGGTTTCGACGAGATCATCATCGAGTCCAAGCAAGGCAAGCGCACCGCATTGTCCTTCGGGAGCAATCCGAGCGGGGTCGACATCGCCAGCTATATCGTCGACTCGCCTGACCAGGACGACGATCATTCGAACGAACTGTGGGTCGTTGCATTGGGGACCAACGACATCAACCAGTACGGCGACGCTGCAGAGCGCGCTGCGGCCATCAACGAGATGTTGCAGATAGTCCCTGAGGAATCTCCACTGATCTGGGTCGACACTTACTTCGAGGATCAGTCCGAAGGAGCCGATGCGATCAACGGCTCAATCTCTGACCGAGTGCTCGATCGCGGCAACAGTGCGATCGCTCGATGGAGTTTGGTGGCTGCCGACGACGGCAACCTCCGTGACGACGGCGTGCATCCGCGCCAGCAGGGCAGCGCTGTCTTCGCCAACGTCATCTCAGCGACGATCGTCGATTTCCTGCAACTGACTTAGCTCTCCCAGCGAGATTCGCCGAAGCGATAGCCGACCGACCGGACGGTTTGAATCAGGCCGGCGTGTTCTTCGCCGAGCTTGGCCCGTAGGCGACGAATGTGCACGTCGACAGTGCGTGCCCCGCCGTAGTACTCGTAGCCCCACACTCGGCTGAGCAGGATTTCACGGGTGAACACTTTGCCGGGGTTCTGTGCGAGGAACTTGAGGAGCTCGTACTCCATGTAGGTCATGTCAAGCGACTTACCGGCCATCGACGCCTGGTAGGTCTCCAGGTTGAGGCTGAGCGGGCCGTACTCGACGAGGTCGGAGCTGACGAGCTGCACCTCACCGGCGAGTAGATGTCGGAGTCGGGCCTCGACCTCGGCCGGATGGAACGGTGTGAGGCAGAAGTCGTCGTACAAGTCGTCGCGGTGTTGGAGTTCGGAGAGCTGTGCACCGCCGATCAGCACGAGCACCGGCAGTGAGCTCGCGGGCTGTTTGCGCAACGTTCGGAGAAATGCCCATGCAGCTTCGGGATCAACGGTTGCGTCGACAATCGCGCCAGCCCATCCGCCGTCGGGTTCTTGCTCGCTGGCGGTGATCAACGTGTTGACCGCCTTCCACCTGTAACCCCCGAGGTCGAGTGTGCGGGCCAGTTCTGGCGTCGTTGGATCGGGGACGACGATGAGCATGGATTTGGCTGGCAGCGGTTCACTCACAGCGCCGACAGATACCGATCTCGCTCGAAGGCGCTGACATGTGTTTTGTAGGCCCGCCACTCTTGACGTTTGTTCCGCAGGAACCACTCGAAGATGTGTTCGCCGAGTGCCTCTCGGACCAATGTCGAGTTCTCCATCGTTTGAAGTGCTGCAGCCAGCGACTCGGGAAGCTGTTCGATGCCCAGCTCAGCGAGCACGTCGTCGCTGATCTCGAAGAGGTTCGCATCGGCCTCGTCGGGGAGCTCGTAGCCCTCCTTGACGCCCTTCATCCCGGCCGCCAGCATCAGGCTGAAGGCGAGATAGGGGTTGCAGGCCGGGTCGGGTGAGCGGTACTCAAGCCGGGTCGCAGTCGGATTGCCTTTCTTCGCGATCGGTACACGGATCAGGCCGCTCCGATTGTTGCGCGCCCAGCTGACATGTACCGGAGCTTCGAAGCCGGGGACGAGTCGCTTGTAGCTGTTGACGGTCTGGTTGGTGACAGCGGTGATCTCGGCCGCGTGGTGCAGGAGGCCAGCCATGAAGGCCTTCGCGGTCGGCGACAGGTTGTAGGGGTCGTCGCCGTCGTAGAACGCGTTCTCGTCGTCTTGAAACAGGGAGAGGTGCACGTGCATTCCGGACCCCTGGATTCCTTCGAGTGGCTTGGGCATGAACGTGGCGTGCACGTTGCTTCGAGCAGCGACCTCGCGCACGGCGTGACGGAAGGTCATCATGCTGTCGGCCATCGTCAGGGCGTCAGTGTGTCGCAGATCGATCTCTTGCTGGCCAGGCGCGTCTTCGTGGAAGCTGTATTCCACCGGGATGCCCATTGCCTCGAGCGTGCGGATGGTTTTCTTGCGTAACTCGCCAGTGATGTCGTTGGTGGTGAGATCGAAAAAGCCGCCGTCGTCAATCGGCACGGGTGGGGCGCCGGGTGTGAGCGGCTCGAAATAAAAGAACTCGATGTCGGGTGCGACGTAGAAGGTGAGGCCAGCTTCGTTCGCGGCCTTCATGTGGCGGCGCAAGACCTGACGCGGATCGCCGGCGAACGGCGTGCCGTCAAGGTTGTAGATATCACAGAAAATGCGCGCTTCGGGGACCTTGGGGTCGCCCCATGGTAGGACCTCGAACGTGTCAGGGTCGGGGATGGCGAGGACGTCGGCTTCCTGCACGCGGGAGAACCCGTCGATCGATGAGCCGTCGAAGGTCATGCCATCGCTCAGGGCATTGTCGAGTTCGGCAGGGGAGATAGCGAGGCTCTTTAAGGTGCCGAGGACGTCGGTGAACCAGAGTCGAACCAAGCGAACCCCGCGTTCCTCCACGGATCGCAATACGTATTCCCGCTGCTGTTCACTACTCATTCGACCCAGTCTTTCAGATTGTTGTGAAAAATGGCGACGGGGTAGGGACACAAAGCCCCCACCCCGCCAGCCTTGATGCTGTTTAGGCAATCAAAATCAATGAGAACTGAGACGGGATCGGAATGGAGCAATCGGCCTTTCCGGACCGTCTCAGCTCACTTCTTTATTGCGGAGCAGATGGTCTCTGTCACGAGGCGTGCGACCGTGTAGGGGTCGATGTTGCCGTTCGGGCGGCGATCTTCGAGGTAGCCCTTGCCATCGATCGAGCACTGCCACGGGATGCGGACAGATGCGCCGCGGTCGGAGACGCCGTAGCTGAACTGGTCGTGGCGCTGTGTTTCGTGGGCGCCGGTGAGGCGTTCCTCGACGCCGGCGCCGTAGTTGGCGATGTGCAGCGCAGCTTTCTTGCCGAGGGCCACGCAGCCAGCTTCGATGTGCTCCATGCCGCCGTCTTCGCGCATCTCTTTGGTCGAGAAGTTCGTGTGCGCACCGGCACCGTTCCAGTCGCCCTTCACCGGCTTGGCGCTGATGTCGATGATGACGCCGTACTCCTCGGCGATGCGGTGCAGCAGGTAGCGGCCGATCCAGAGTTCGTCGGCCACTTCGAGGAGGCCGACTGGGCCAACCTGAAATTCCCACTGGCCGGGCATCACTTCGGCGTTAATGCCCGACAGGGTGATTCCGGCTTCGAGGCAAGCGTCCATGTGGTCTTCCGCGATATCGCGACCGGTGATGGCAATTTCGCCAACGCCGCAGTAGTAGGGGCCCTGCGGCGCGGGGAAACCGTTGTCGGGGAAGCCGAGCGGCGAGCCGTCGGGCTTGAGCATGGTGTACTCCTGCTCGATGCCAAACATCGGCTCGTGCTTTTTGTACTTCTTGGCGGTACGTGCTGCTGCGGCACGGGTGTTGGTCGGGTGGGCTTTGCCGTCGACCAGCATCACTTCGCACATGACGAGGATGCTGCTGCCGCCACGAATCGGGTCCGGGAAAACGCGGGCGGGCTTGAGAACGCAGTCGCTCTTGTCGCCGGTGGCCTGGTTAGTGGACGATCCGTCAAAGCCCCACAGGGGCATGTCGGCGAGCTCGACTCCGTTGTCATCGTCCAAGATTTTCGTCTTCGAACGAAGCTGCGGGGTCGGCTCCGCGCCGTCGATCCAGATGTATTCAGCCTTGATAGCCACTGTGTGGTCCTCGAATTCTCTCGTTGGTGGGGCGCAACAAGGTTAGGCCGCGACCCGTGATCGACGTGAATTGTGGCAGCAACGGCCCCAATTGGTATTGCAGCTCTGTGAACGGCGCGTGAATTGGAGTGGGCATTGGTGACCGGACATGGGTTCTGCGGAGCAGCCCGGTCGGGGTGGCTGCCCTACGGGACGACGATTGTGCGTTCGATGAGATTGGGGTCGGCTGCGATTTGCTCGGCGGTGAATGCGACGTCACGCCAGTTCTTCTCGCTGAACCGATTTGTTTGTTGCTCGAACAGCGGCGACGTGCGGTCACCGGTCTGGCCGTACGCGGTGATCGCCCATGCCTGCACGCTGTCACCGGAGTAGTCGACGGCGAGCATGAAGCTCGACCCAAAGTTGACCGGGGCGCCTTCGCCGCGGAGTGCACTGCCGGGTGCAACGGCAACACCACGCGCCAGTGATGGCTCGGAACTCGAGTTGTTGCTGCTCCACTTCACGACATTGGTGACACCGTCGACGTCGGTGCCGCCGTGCAGCGGGATGCGAATACCGGAGCGCTCGGTGAACTGCGCTGCGCCGAGTGATGCCCCGACCGCAAACCCGGCCTTGGTCAATGTCTGGACTGCCCGAGCGATGGCTTGGAGGACTGGGTCACCGTTGCCGATCGCAGCGGGAGTGGCAGGGACTCCGGGGGTGACGGTGGGGCGGGCCGGATCGAATTCGTCGCCGAAGAGCACGCCGGTCGCGGTGCGATCGGCATTGGTGAAGCGGGTCATCACCTCGCGCCAAAGGAGCGGGCCGGAGCTTGCGAGGTCGTAGCGACCGTCCCAGACCGACAGCACGTCGCAGGCGGCCGAGATGTCGACGATTTCGGCCGGCAATGCAACCGTCTCATCATCGGTGAGGACTGCGACGACTTCGATCAGCGGATTGGCGATGCATCGATCGACGGCATTGGAGCGCAGCAGGAGTGCTGTCTGGGCGCGATTGTCAAAGACCGCGTCGCGAAGTTCAAGTCCAGAGAAGTTACCGTCGTCGCCGGAGAGGCCAAGCCGGTTGTCTGATGCGAGTATGGCGGCGTTTTGCCGGGAACGCATCGACAGCGGAGTGTTCTGTTCGCCGTGGAGGATCGAGAAGTCGCCGGTGGTGGTGAATTCGTCGCTCGACACCCAGAAGCTGTCGTTGGCGTTGAAGACGTAGTCGCTCCGTTCGACCATGGGCATCTCGCTGAACGGCACAAGCCCGTCGTCGCGAGCACCGGGAACGATTTCCCATGCGAGCCGGCTGTCGGCTCCATCGAGGAGGACAACGCCGTTGTCGTACCCAATTTGAGTGATCGGATCGTTGAACAGCTTGGCGAGGTACAGCTGCTCGCCTTCGGCGGAGAGGTTTGGCGTGGCAGAGGTATCGGCGTACCAGACTCGCCCGTCGGCTCCCGTGGCGACTGTGTTGAACAGTGGGACGCCTTGGTGTTCTTCGAAGACGGCTTGCAGTTCATCGAGGCTCTGTACGCCGATCATGTCGTGGTACTGCTCAATGAACTCGTCGTTATTGATGTTCGCGTCGCGGAAGGTGAGGACTGCTGAGTCAGTCCAGCCGAGGCCGGGGAAGTCGATGATTGGGCCGTACTCGCTGCGCCACAGGGTGCGTGTTTCTTTGTCGACCGAGCCGTCGGCACGCAAGATCGAGATGGTGAAGTCGGTCGATGTCATTGGACGGGACTCACCATCAACGAGATACGACGTGCGTGACTCGGGATCGAGTGTCAAGAGATAGGCCGTCAGCCGCTTGCCAGCTGAAACAGTGTGGGTCCACGCGACTCCCTCGGTGAACCCAATTCCGATGCCCGGCAGACCGAGGAGTTGTGCGCCGTAGATATCGACCTCACCCGGAACGGTGAGGTGGGCTTCAGCGAATCGCAGTTCGCCTTCCCAGGGGAAGTGTGGGTTGGCGACGAGCAGTCCGCCGGTACCTGACGCCGTGCGTTCTTTGCCGACGGCCCATCCGTTACTGCCGAGGTCGATCGGCTCGAGCACCGAGAAATCTGGGGCGGCATCATCGATAGCATCGGCGGGCTTGGCCGGGGCGAATCCACGGACTTCGTCAGCAACAGGAGGCTGCGCCGACGGGATGAATTCGGCGAACCGGGCACTGCTGGCGAGCAGGGCGATCGACCGTGCGTACACGTAGACCTCGACTGGTTGGACCGGTCGAACCCAAGGAGCGCCGTTGCACCAACCGGTGAGCCCGTCGTCGCCTCGATCGGCGAGGTGGGCGTTCCAACCTCCGGCGAATGCCTCGAACTGTGTGACCACATCGCTCGAGGCGTCGTTGTAGTCGGCCGTTGCGATGCTGGCGATATCGATGGAGCGCCAGGCAAAGTCGCTCTCGGTGTTCCGTCCGTCGTCGCCAGGGCCCAAGTTCTCCGACCGGACGCCGTAGACCTTCAGGATCTGATCGACGAGCGTGCAGCCGTGGTCTTCGGCGCTGACGAAGCCTTGGCCGTACGCCACGGATTCGAGGCTGTCGCCGATGATGTGGGGTACACCGTCGGTTGTCCGGCGAATGGTGACCTCGAGTCGAGGGGGAACCAGCGTTGTGGTGGTTGTGGTGGTTGTGGTGGTTGTGGTGGTTGTGGTCGTCGTATCGCCCGATGTCGGCAGTGGGATTGAGCCTGGGCCCTCACCAGGGGTGCACGCGGCCGTGAACACCACTCCGACGATCGCTAAGGCCTTCCAACGCACTCCTCCAATAGTGCCAGAAGACCAGTCCGGATCTTCACCGAAGACCCCTGTTTGCCGGAATTTCTTCGCTGAGCCGGGCATCTTGGGCGGCTATCCTGTTGAGCGTGACGGTCCTGCGTGTCGCCCTCGCCCAACTCAACCCAACGGTCGGTGATCTCGACAGCAACCTTGCGAAGTTGATTGAGGCCTACGGCCGAGCCGAACGGGCCGGATGCGACATCGTCGCGTTCCCCGAACTGTCGGTCACCGGGTATCCGCCAGAAGACCTCGTGATGAAGCCGGGGTTCGTTGCCGACAACCGTGTGGCGCTCGATGCCTTTGTGGCTGTGACGGGCGAGTGCGTTGCAGTCGTCGGGTTCGTCGACCAAGATCGAGATCTCTATAACGCGGCGGCGGTGTGCGTTGGCGGCGAGATCGTCGGGATCTATCACAAGCGTTTGTTGCCCAACACCACCGTGTTCGACGAACAGCGCTACTTCACGGCCGGCTGCGACTCCGACCCGCTTGAGCTGTTCGTGATCGGTGGCGTCAAGGTCGGCGTGTCGATCTGTGAAGACATTTGGAGTCCGTTTGGGCCACTCGCCGAACAAGCAGCGGCAGGAGCTGAGGTCAACATCAACATCAACGGGTCGCCGTTCCGCGTTGAGAAAGACTTGGTACGCGAACAGCTCGTGTCGACGCGTGCCGCCGACTCGCACTGTGCCGTCGTCTATGTCAATCAGGTCGGAGGCCAAGACGAGTTGGTCTTTGACGGCGGTTCGTTCGCTGTTGACCACAAGGGGACGTTGCTCGCCAGATCGCCACAGTTTGTCGAAGACATCATGATCGTCGACGTTCCGGTGCCACCCGTCTACCGCAAGCGTCTCCTCGACCCGCGAGGGCGAGTCACGAACGCGCTGTTGCCGACTATTGAGGTTTCGCGTGAGCCGCGCCGTGCCGCAGCACCAACAGAGCCGCTGCTTGCGCCGATCGCCGAGCCGCTGAATTCTGACGAAGAGCTGTACGACGCACTGGTGCTCGGCACCCGTGACTATTGCCAGAAGAACGGCTTCAGCGATGTCGTCATCGGCCTGTCGGGTGGCATCGACTCCACGATCGTTGCCTGCATTGCGGCCGACGCCCTCGGCCCGGAGCACGTCCATGGTGTGTCGATGCCGTCGCGTTATTCGAGCGACCACTCGAAGTCCGATGCTGCGAAGCTCGCTGCAAACCTCGGGATCGAATACCGAACCATCTCGATCGAGCCGGCCTTCGCGGCGTATCAGGAGATGCTCAGCGACGCCTTCGAGGGTCGTGACGTCGGGTTGACTTACGAGAACATTCAGAGCCGGTGTCGCGGTCAGTTGCTCATGGCGCTGTCGAACGAGTTCGGTTGGATGGTGCTGACCACTGGCAACAAGAGCGAGATGGCCGTCGGATATTTCACGATTTATGGCGACTCGGTCGGCGGTTACGCCATGATCAAGGACGTCCTCAAGCTTCGTGTGTACGAGCTGTGCCGCTATGTCAACGAAGCGGCTGGGCGCGAAGTGATCCCGGTGGGCGTGATCACCAAGCCGCCGTCCGCCGAGCTTCGGCCTGACCAGCGTGACGACGATTCGCTGCCGCCGTATGAGGTGCTCGACCCGATCCTTGAGCTGTACGTCGAGCAGGACCGCACAGCCGGTGAGATCATCGAACTCGGCCACGACGAAGCCATGGTGCGACGCATCACCCGGCTTGTTGACATCGCCGAGTACAAGCGTCGTCAATGCCCGCCCGGCGTCATCGTGAGCGCCAAAGCCTTTGGCCGCGACCGACGCCTTCCCATCACCCACGCATACCGCGGCTGATTCTGAATTGCCGAGCACGGTGAACGTTGCTCGGACTTCACCAAAGAGAGCATTGCCATCACTCAGACGGTTGGTGCAATGTGTGAACGATCCGATCCGGCCGCCAGCCGCCTGATCGGCGATGCTGGAACAGTGATCACATATGACGACGACCTTCGCTCCCGGATCGAACGGAATCTCGCGGCGCACGATCGTCTGGAGCTTGCGCTCGATGGTCGCCGTCATGCCGCCGTAGCCGTTCTCATCGTCGACTCCGAGCACGGTTCGGATCGTGTCGATGCGCATCCGTCGACCGACGATGGGATGTCGAAGATTCCCGCAGCCGATGACATCGCACACCTTCTCGACGGTCGTATGGAAGGTGTGGCCGGTGGTGCGGCCTTCGTCCTCTGCCGCCGAGCGGTTCGACTGAATACCCATTCGGCGCAGTGGGCGCTCCCAGGTGGCCGTGTCGACGTCGGCGAAACCGTGATCGAAGCGGCACTGCGTGAGACCGATGAGGAAGTTGGGGTGCGGCTGCCGGAGTCAGCGGTGCTTGGGCTCCTCGACGACTACGCGACTCGATCGGGCTATGTGATGACACCGGTGGTCATGTGGGGTGGGGCCGACCTGGTGCTCGAACCGAGCCCCGACGAGGTGCTCGCCGCCTACCGCATCGGCCTGCACGAGTTGTGTCGTGACGACTCGCCGCGCTTCGTTGAAATCCCCGAGAGCGACCGGCCCGTCGTGCAGGTTCCGCTGAGTGGCGACCTGATTCACGCGCCGACTGGTGCAGTG
>CALAHA010000160.1 GCA_937891565.1 uncultured Ilumatobacter sp.
GGCATTGGGTGATCCTGCCAGCTGAATCTCAGTTGTGCCACGGCCCTGCGACTGGCCCTGCGACTGGGCCTGCGACTGGCCCTGCGACTGGGCCTGCGACTGGGCCTGAGGCGATGGCAGCACGCGAGGATGGACTTCCATGAACATCGCCCTGACGATTACCGAGGCCAATATCCGTCGTGAGGTGCTCGACTGGTTCCACTCGGAGTGGGATCCGAACCTGCCGTTACTCGAATGGCGAGACCGCTTCGTCACGTCCGGCTGGGCCGTGCCGTCGTGGAGCACCGACTGGTTCGGCCGCGGGCTCCCAGCATGGACCGACCGCGTTGCGCACCAGGCGATTCGTCAGGCCGGGGGAGTGGCGGTACCGCTCGGCGGCGGCTTCGGGCTTGCAGCACCCACGATGTACGACCACGCATCGGACGCGCTCAAGGCCAAGTATCTCCGCAAGACACTCACCGGTGAGCTCACCTGGTGTCAACTGTTCAGCGAGCCAGGAGCGGGTTCGGATCTCGCAGGTTTGCAAGCAACGGCGAAGCGCGACGGCGATGAATGGATCGTCAACGGACAGAAGGTTTGGAACACGTCGGCCGACCACGCTGACATGGCGATCCTCGTTGCACGCACCGACTGGGACGTCGCCAAGCACGCCGGGATCACCTACTTCCTGCTCGACATGCGCCAAGCAGGTGTTGAGGCCCGACCGATCCATCAAATGAATCACCGTGCGTCGTTCAACGAGGTCTTCTTGAGCAATGCCCGAGTGCCCCATGGGAACGTGGTGGGCAGCGTCGGGGACGGCTGGCGTGTCGCGCGCGGCACGCTTGCCCATGAGCGGTCGTTTTCGATGCAACGCAATCTCGCCTTCGATCGATCGGCGACCGGCCGCTGTATTGACGAAGCCAAAGCCGAGGCAGCCGAGTACCTCAAGACCTACGAGTGGTACCCGCAACGGATGGGTCGTGCGGACCTCGTTGTCGAACGAGCTCGGGTTGCCGGTCTGGCAGATCAGGCGGTGTTGCGCGATGAGATCGCCAAGCTGACGAGCTTCCAGCGCGTCTCTGAATGGACTGCTGGTCGTGCCAAAGCAGCGCAGGCTCTTGGCCGAGCGCCCGGCTCCGAGGGGTCAATCGGCAAGCTCGCACTCTCGCAGGTCGCGCGGATGTCCAACCATGTGCACTCGATGATCGCCGGAGCCGACGCGATGCTGAGCGAGACCGATGATCCGATTCACGAAACAGTTGCCGAGGTGTTGGTGTCAACACCGGCACAGTCGATTGCCGGCGGCACCGACGAGATCCAGCGCAACATCATCGGCGAGAACGTCCTCGGCCTGCCGAAAGAGCCACAGCCCGACAAAGGCCAACCGTTCCGCACGATTACCCCGTCCAAATGAGCCAGAGGTACACGTGAACAACACCATCTTCGAAAATTCTGCCGTACGTGCAACTGTCGATATCGACGGCGACCATGTTGCTGTTGTCGAGCTGACGATTCCACCCAACAACTTCTTCTCCCTCGAACTGATCGGCGGGGTCGCCGATGCGTTCGAAGCGCTCGATGTGGACGATCGGTGTCGGTCGATTCTGCTGTGCGCTGACGGCAAACACTTCTGCGCCGGCGCTGACTTCACGGCGGATGCGAGCGGATATACAACCGAAGAGCTGTACGCCGCCGCGGCGCGGATTGTTGACAACACCAAGCCGGTTGTCGCGGCAATCCAGGGTGCTGCGATCGGTGGTGGACTCGGCCTCGCACTGACCGCCGACTTTCGATTCGCTGCGCCCGAAGCCCGATTCAGTGCAAACTTCGCGCGGCTTGGCTTTCACCACGGATTTGGCTTAAGCGTCACGTTGCCGCGCCTGGTCGGGCCGCAAGCGGCCGCCGAGCTGCTCTACACGGGGCGTCGCGTCAAGGGGGAAGAAGCCGCAGCGTTAGGGCTGGCCGACCGGGTCGTACCGTTGAACGAGCTCCGAGCGCAGGCACGTTCGTTCGCCGGCGAGATTGCCAAGTCTGCGCCACTTGCAGTTCGTTCGATACGCGCAACGCTGCGCGGCGACCTGGCCAATCAGGTCAGAGCGGCCACAGCGCACGAGGCGACTGAGCAAGAGTGGCTTCGCAAGACCGCGGACTTCGCCGAGGGAACCAGAGCGATGGCCAAGCGACACGAGCCGACGTTCCGAGGCGCGTAAAGCCGGGGCCGATGCCGTCCCGAGACTCAGGTCAGCTCGCCAGCGAACTGCGCGCCGTGCAGCCGTGAATACGCGCCACCCGATTTGAGGAGGTCGCTGTGGCTGCCCTGCTCGACGATGTTGCCGTCTTCCATCACGAGGATCACGTCGGCACCACGGATGGTCGACAGTCGGTGGGCGATCACGAAACTCGTGCGCTGTGCGCGCAGCGCAAACATCGCTTCCTGAATGAGCACTTCGGTACGCGTGTCGACGGAGCTCGTTGCTTCGTCAAGGATGAGGATCGACGGGTTGGCAAGGAAGGCTCGCGCGATCGTGATCAGCTGCTTCTCGCCGACGCTGATGTTGTCACCCTCGTCGTTGATCACTGTGTCGTAGCCGTCTGGCAGCGCACGAACGAACCGGTCGACGTAGGTGATGCGCGCAGCTTCGAGGATCTGTTCCTGCGTTGCGTCGGGATTGCCGTAGGCAAGGTTTTCGCGGATCGTGCCACCGAACAACCAGGTGTCTTGCAGCACCATGCCGACCTTCGATCGCAGCTCTCGACGGGGGTACGACGCAATATCTCGACCGTCGAGGCTGATCGTGCCGGCATCGAGGTCGTAGAACCGCATGATCAGGTTGACCAAGGTGGTTTTCCCTGCACCGGTGGGCCCGACGACCGCAATCGTCTGGCCGGGTTCGACGGTGAGGTTGAGATCGCTAATGAGCGAAGTGTCCGGCAGGTAGGAGAAGGCGACCGAGTCGAACACCATGCGTCCAACGACAGCGGGCCCATCGACGGTTGCTGCCTGTTCGACGGTCTGCTCGTCGGCGTCGAGGAGCTCGAGGACTCGTTCGAGTGAGGCGATGCCCGACTGAAACGTGGTGGCCATCGATGCCATCCGAGTCAGTGGCTCGGAGAACTGGCGGGCGTACTGAATCATTGCCTGCATGTCGCCGATACTGATCGCTCCTGCTGAGATGCGCAGGCCGCCGACCACCGCAATGATCACGTACTGGATGTTGCCCATGAACGTCATGGCCGGCTGGATAAGGCTCGACATGAATTGGGCTGCGTAGCTCGCCTCGAACAGCCTGTCGTTGTCCTCTCGGAAACGGGCGTCTGCTTCGCGATGACGCCCGAAGCTCTTGACGATGGCATGCCCGGTGAAGACCTCTTCGGCCTGGGCATTGACGGCGCCGGTGTGCTTCCACTGCTCGATGAAACGGGGCCCGGCCCGCCCGCCGATCTGCTTGATCAGCACGAGCGAGAGCGGCACGGTGACGAGCGCAATCGCGGCGAGAAGCGGTGAGATGATGAACATCATGACTGTGACGCCGATGAGCGTGAGCAGTGAGGTGATGATCGAGCTGACCGTCTGCTGGAGGCTCTGTGCCAGGTTGTCGATGTCGTTGGTGACCCTGCTCAGCAGGTCGCCGCGGGCCTGGCGATCGATGTAGCTGAGGGGGAGCTTGTTGATCTTGGTCTCGACCGATTCGCGCAGCCGGTACATCGATCGCTGGACAACGCCGGCGAGCATGAACGACTGCCCGTAGGACAGCGCCCAAGAGATTGCGTAGAGCCCGGCAATGAACAAGAGCTTGGCGTGGAGTGCCCCAAAGTCAATGCCGTCACCGGTCTCGGCGAGCCGCTCTCGGACACCTTCAACAATGATGTCGGTCGCCTGGCCGAGCAGGCGTGGGCCGACGACGATCAGCCCGACACTGCCGATTGTGAGGAAAAGGATCAGCCAGAGCCGAGGCCGTTCGGTGCCCAGGATCTCACCGAGCCGCTTCA
>CALAHA010000161.1 GCA_937891565.1 uncultured Ilumatobacter sp.
CCCGGCTGACCGGTCACACTGTTCCTGACACTGTTCCTGACACTGTTCCTGACACAGTTCCTGACACAGTGTGACCGGTTCGCTCAGGCCACCGGTTCGAAAGCCACCGCTGCAACGTCGGCGTACGTCGATGCGATGTGGAAGGTCATGTCGGCCTTGACGTTGTCCGGCACGTCGTCGAGATCCTTCTCGTTGCGCTTCGGCAGCACGATCTCGGTGAGGCCCAACCGGTGTGCCGCAAGCACTTTTTGCTTCAGCCCACCAATCGGGAGCACCTGACCTTGCAGGTTGATCTCACCGGTCATCCCAACCGTCGGCTTCACGGCTCGACCAGACAGCAGCGAAACGAGTGCTGTGGTCATGGTGATCCCGGCAGACGGACCGTCCTTCGGGATGGCACCGGCTGGCACATGGACATGGAACCGCTGGCGCATCGACTCAGGATCGAGGCCAAGTTCGTCCGCATGGGAGCGCACGTAGTTGAGCGCGATCTGTGCGGACTCCTTCATCACCTCGCCGAGCTGGCCGGTGAGCGTGAGCCCTGGTTCGCTGTCGGGCCCGGTGGGGAACGCCGTGGTCTCGATGAACAACACGTCGCCGCCGGCACCGGTGACGGCGAGGCCCGTCGCAACGCCAGGGGTGTTGGTGCGGGCAGTGACTTCGTCATCCACCTTGCGGCGACCAATCCAGTCGGTCAGCTCATCGACAACGATGTTCACCGGCGTGTCGGTGCCAGTCGCCACCTTCGAGGTCACCTTGCGGACCGACCGACCGAGTTCGCGCTCGAGTGAGCGAACGCCGGCTTCGCGGGTCCATCCGGAGATGATCTCGTTATCCCCTAACCCCCTAACCCCCTAACCCCCTAACTCCCCACTCCCCACTCCCCACTCCCTGCGCCGAAATGGAGACCCTCTCTCGGCACCAGCGCGGCGAAAGAGTCTCCATTTCGGGGTGCGGGGGCCGAGGCAACCAAATGGGGATCGAAACTCTGCACCAGCGCGGCGAGATGGTCTCCATTTTGGGAGATGGGGTGTGGGTGTGGGGCAGAATGGGGCAATGGCGGGGCAGGATTCGCTGGGCAACCAGTTCAACAAGCAGTACCAAGACACCCTCGACCTCGTGAAGTCGCGGGCGATTTGGCGGATCGGCGAGAAGCTCAGCGAGGGCGAAGCGTTTCGGTGCAACTGCGCGAAGTGCCGCTTCGAGAGCCTGCACCAGCGGTTCGACATTTCCCGCCATCGCCTCTTGTTTGGCAAGTCGATCCGCGAGGTTGAGACGCCGCGACCAATGCTGCGCTGTCGACGCTGCGGCGAGCAACGCCATCTGCGTGACGTCGGCGAACTCGTGGTCCCGTCGACCATCGCGCTTGCCAATGACGTCCGGGCTCAGGCCGAATCGATAGCCAAGCAGCCCACACCGCTGAGTGTGCCAAGCAACGAACTCCTCGCCGCCATCGCCCTGTTCAACGAAGAAGCCAGCGGCCCCGTCCGACTCATTGTGTTCGCAGAGATCGTGCAGATAATCGGATCCGCGCACGACGAACTCTTGAGAGCAACCGGCAAGGCGCTGTTTCTCAACGGGGACCAGATCTCAGGCGCACTCAACCCATCGAGCTGAGCATCATTCGAGCGTGGCGGCGTGGGCCACTGCGTCGTCGAAGCTGATCTGTTCGAGCAACAACTTGCGCATCGGCATCACCCAGCGCGGAGCATTGAGGCCGAACGCCCCATGGAGTTTCCCGTTACGTCCGTACAGCGCAAGCAGTTTGCCGTCCGCCACCGAACCGGCGCCGACAACGACCTCATCATCTGGCGCCGATCGGCCGAGAAACTGGATCCGTTGGTCGAGCTGGTCGCTCCAAAAAAACGGAACCGGTGCATACGGCTCGGCGTCCTCACCACTCGCACCACCAGCAATGGCGAGGAGGTTGCTGGCCGCGAGCGCACCCTGTTCGGCCGCATTGGTCCAGTGCTCGACACGCATCTCCTCGTCGAACAGCGGGTTCGGCCAACGGGCCACGTCGCCTGCGGCATAGATACCTGGGGCTGCACGGAGCGTCTGATCGCACACGATGCCATCGCGTAGTTCAAGTCCGCTGTCGTCCAGCCACTGCGTTGCCGGCACGACACCGATGCCAACGACAACGACGTCGGCAGCGAGTTCTGCGCCGTCGACGCGGACGCCTGTCGCGGTCAACCCGTCAACTGTCACGCCACATCGCACGTCGATCCCCCGGGCCCGATGGATGTCGGCAATGGCGGCACCCATGTCGGCACCGAGACCGCGGATCAGCGGAGCAGATCCACCTTCAAGAACAATGACTTCGTTATCGAGCTGTCGGGCGATCGCTGCCACTTCAAGGCCAATGAAGCCAGCGCCGATCACCACGACTCGCTTTGCGCCTTCGGCGATCTGCTGGCGAACACCGAGCGCATCATCAAGTGTTCGCAACACATGGACATGTTGGTGGCGGCCTTGTTCAGGCAGGCGCCGCGGCGTTGCTCCGGTGGCGATAATCAGCCCGTCGAAGTCGAGCGAGTTTCCGTCAGTCAGGTCGATCTGTTGGTCGGCCACACGGAGTCGTGACGCCGCGACACCAAACTTCCACTCGACGTCGAGATCGTCGAACGAGTCGGGTTGCCGCAGTTGGATCCGGTCAGGCTCCCATTCGCCTAAAAGCAACTTCTTGGAGAGCGGCGGTCGGTCATACGGTCGATGCAGCTCGGCGCCAACAACCGTCAACGACCCGGTGAAGCCTTTCTGGCGCAGCGTCTCGGCAGCACGCAGACCGGCCAACGAGGCCCCGACGACAACAACACGTTCGAGCGATTCAGTCACATTCACAAACTAGGAGAATGCTGACGTCGGCGTTCACCCCGCAGCTCGATCTCTCGCGTTGGTACGGTCCGGGGCGTGAGTATCCCGACACCTGATGAGGTCAACGACATGATCGCCGTACAGTTCCCCGGAACCGGGCGAACGTGCATGGAAATCAGCCCAACCCACGCGCTGACTCAGTCGGTCGTCCAACCCGAGAACCTGCGCCCCGGAGGGTTCATCTCCGGGCCGACACAGTTCGGCCTCGCCGACGCAGCACTCTGGTATCTCGTGTTCGGAGCGATCGGCCGAATCGAGCCAATGGCAATGACCTCCGAACTCTCGATGCGCTACCTCCGCCCAGCACAGGGCAGCATCCTCTGGGCGAAGGCGACACTCGAGAAGGCGGGCCGACGCAATGTCGTCGGCACGGTCCATCTGTGGACCGACGACAACATCAACAGGGTCACCGCGACGGCACAGGGCACCTATGCCCTGCCAATGTGAGCAGCTGATGCCCGAACTCCACCGCTTCCATCTCGCCATGCCGGTCCACGACCTCACCGCAGCCCGTTCGTTCTATGGCGAACTTCTCGGCTGCCCCGAGGGCCGGGCGTCGGATCACTGGGTCGACTTCGACTTGTTCGGCCACCAGTTCGTCGCGCACCTGTCGGAGACCGCCACCGAACGAATCACCAACAACGTCGATGGCGACGCCGTCCCGGTACCGCACTTTGGCGTGCTGCTCACGCCTGATGCATGGCACTCGCTGGCCGAACGCCTCGCTGCTGCCGGCACTGAGTTCGTGATCGAGCCGCACACAAGATTCGCCGGGGAGGTCGGTGAGCAATCGACGATGTTCTTGCTCGACCCGTCAGGCAATGCGCTCGAGTTCAAAGCTTTCGCCGACGACTCGCATGTTTTTGCGAACTGACCGGGCCGCCGGTCGTATTATTGAGAGATGACTACCAGCGCCGAACTGCTTGCCCGGTACCGCCAATCACTTCCCTCGTTCGTCTCGCCGTACTATGCCGAGCCGATTTCCATCGACAGCGGTGAAGGCAGCTGGGTCTGGGACCTTGAAGGCAACCGCTATCTCGACTGCTTCGGTGGCGTACTGACGACGATGATCGGGCACAACAACCCGGCCGTCACCGCCGCCGTGCAGAAGCAGGCCACCAAAGTGATGCACACGTCAACCCTCTATCTCAGCGAGCCAATGATCGAGCTCGCCGAAAAAATCGCTGCACAGTCCGGCATCCCCGATGCCCGGGTGTTCTTCACTGCTTCAGGCAGCGAGGCAAACGACACAGCGGTACTGCTCGCCACGAGCTACCGCAAGAGCAATCAGTTCCTCGCGATGCGCAACAGCTACCACGGCAAGTCGTTCACGACGCAGGCAATCACGTCGCATGCATCGTGGAGTTCAACATCGCTCAGCGGCCTGCAGGTCACCTTCGTGCAGGGCGGCTACCGGCTGCGCTCGCCGTTCCGGGATCTCGACGACGAGGCCTACACCGAGGCATGCGTCGACGATCTCGTGCAGCTCCTCGATATGACATCCGCTGGTGATGTCGCCGGGTTGATCGCCGAGCCCATTCAGGGTGTTGGTGGGTTTGCCACGCCGCCCGACGGGTTCTTCGGAGCCATGCAGAAAGAGCTGTCCAATCGCGGAATCCTGTTCATCTCTGACGAGGTGCAAACCGGCTGGGGCCGCACCGGCGAACACTTCTGGGGCTACCAGGCACACGACGTCGTGCCTGACATGTTGACCTTCGCCAAGGGCGTCGGCAACGGAATCACCCTCGCTGGCATCGTGGCGCGCGCTGAGATCATGGACACGATCGACGTCTTGCACTTCTCGACCTTCGGTGGCAACCCGCTGTCGGCCGCTGCCGGCATCGCCACACTCGATCAGGTGCTCGCCGACGACCTTCAGGGCAATGCCAAGGCGATGGGCGACCGCTTCCATGCCGCCCTGCAACCAATCGTCGACCGCACAACGTGGATCACTGAACTGCGCGGTCGCGGGCTGATGTGGGCCGTCGAGCTCTGCCACGAGGGCGGCATCGAACCCGATCGCGAGCGCACGGCGCAATTGTTGGAAGCGTGCAAGACACACGGCCTCCTCGTTGGCAAGGGCGGGCTCTACGGCAACGTGATCCGCATCGCACCAATGCTGAACATCACCGCCGACGAGACCGACGAGCTGATTGCACGCTTCAGTAACGCCATCGATGACGTCGGTTCAGCCACGACCTAATCCAGCTCGCGGTCGGGTGCGCGTCAGACCGGGTTTGTGTCACTGCCTCAATCGGCTTGCTGGCTTCCAAAGATGGTGGGCGGGACGACCTTGCGCCAGTCGGGTGCACCACGCATTGCGCGGCCATCAACGGTGACACGCTGGTCAGAGTCACCACCGATGATGCGGCCAGCACTCTCGCCGTGGACACCGTTGGCGCCGATACCGAGGACGGGGAACGAGTTGATTGCCGAGTAGGTCTGCAGGAGCAGCGGCCGTGCTCGGTCGGAGTTGTTCGGCAGCGAACCGTGGACCATGCAGCAGTTGTGCACGGTGACCGACCCGGCAGGGCCTTGCAGCCACGCCATGTCGCTCATTGCGATGGTCGCGACGTCGGCGTCGTTCATCGCTCCACCCCAGGATCCGTCAGAGTTGTAGAGGTCATAGAGTTGGCCGCGGTGACTGCCGGGGAGGACGCCCATTGGCCCCATCTCGTCGTCGACATCATCGAGGTACACGCCAATGGTCAGCGGTGTGAAGTCGGTGTGCGGCCAGAACTGAATGTCTTGGTGCCACTTCACTTCTTCGCCGCCGCCCGACCACTTGTAATTGAGCTTGCTGTGATGAAAGCGAACGGGCCCGCCCAAAATCCGCATGGCCAATTGCGCGACCGGCCCCTCGAACGCAAGCCGGTTGAAGGTGGGGTGGATGTCGACCGGCGACACAAGCCGACGAAGACGTGGCGCCTCAGCGGTGTGGGTGGCTTCGAGGTCGAACCGACGGTTCGACGCGTCGAGCGATCGGCTCTGTTCGACGAATTCGTCTGACGCGGCACGCAGGTCTGCCATCCAGTCCGCGTCGATAAACGATTCGAGCTGGAGGTAACCGTTGGTGTCGTAGAACTCGAGTTGCTCGTCGGTGACCATCAACGGATCGTACGACGCAGCAGGTCTTAGATCAGTGGCGGGCGCTGCAAGTCAGCGAGTGTCGTGACGGAACGCGACCGGCTTGCGCAGTGCCTGGTAGAGGCCCTCGCTCGATATCGGCTGGCTGCGTCGGGTGGGTTATCCGCCGATGTGGCTCATTTCGACTTTGGTGACCCCGGTGGTGATCGATGTTCGGCTCTCGGAGTAGCGGTCGCTCCGGTGGGACCAGACACGATTGACGGTTTGGTCGAGAACTTCGTCGTCGGGACTTTGCCTGAGGATTTGGCGCAGGTCTGTGCCGTTTGCCCCGAACAGGCAGGTGTACAGAGCGCCGGCGGCGGAAATGCGGGCCCGTGTGCAGTTGCCGCAGAACGGTTGGGTGACCGAGGCGATGATGCCGATCTCTCCCGTGCCGTCCAGATATCGCCAGCGTGTAGCGACCTCGCCTGGGTAGGCGGGTGCAACGGGTTCAATCGGGAATGCTTCGTGCAGGGTTTCGACGATGGTTTGAGCGTCCACGACATCGCTGAGTTCCCAGCCGTTGGTGGCGCCGACATCCATGTACTCGATGAAACGTAAGGTGTGCCCGGTGCCCTTGAAGTAAGTGGCCATGTCGATCACCGAGTTGTCGTTGACGCCACGCTTCACGACCATGTTGATCTTGATGGGGCCCAGACCGGCTTGTGCTGCTGCATCGATGCCGTCAAGGACCTTCTGGACCGGAAAATCGACGTCGTTCATCGCCATGAATGTCGTGTCATCGAGCGAGTCGAGACTGACCGTCACCCGATGGAGACCGGCGGCGGCCAGCGACACAGCCTTGCGGGCCAGCAGGGCGCCGTTGGTGGTGAGCGCGACGTCGTTGATCTCGGGGATCGCAGCAAGTCTGGCGACGAGATCTTCGAGGCCGTTGCGCAGCAGCGGTTCGCCACCAGTGAGCCGGATTTTGTTGACCCCCTGTCGGGCGAAGCATTTTGCGACGCGTTCGATCTCTTCGAAGCTCAGGAGTTCGCTCCGCTGGAGGTACTGAAAGCTGCTGTTGAAGATCTCTTTAGGCATGCAGTAGGTGCAGCGAAAGTTGCACCGGTCGGTGACCGAGATGCGCAGGTCACGTACTGGTCGACCCAGCGTGTCAGTTGGGTTGCCGGGTGGGTTGCCGGGTGGGTTGCCGGGTGGGTTGCCGGTCACGTTCAGGAGAAGGACTGTCCGCTGCCACAGCTTCGTTGAGCGTTGGCGGCGTCGACTTTGACCAACACGGTCCCGAACGTTGTGACAATGTCGTCCGGGTTGGTTTCGGTGCTCGTTTCTGTGCTGGTCATAACGAATTACTCCTTGATTGATTCGGTTGGTTGATTGCAAGGGTCGGTTGCCGGGATCGCGGTCGTCGTTGGGGTCGCGGTCGTCGTCACTGGAGTGATGGGCTGGGCCGGGTTGCACCGAGTTGGACGCTGTGCAGCGGGCTGTCGTCGTTGTTGGCCGAGGCTTGCGCGTAGAAGGGAGCGGCACCGGCGGCGTGGTTGGTGGTGTCAACGATCGAAGTCAGCTCAGGGGCGACGCGGCGGGCCATTGTTTCGAAGCCGTCGCGCAGTGTCGCTGTTGAGGAGGCGCATCCTTGGCAGCCGCCGCTCATCGCAATGGACAGCACACCGTTGGTCAGTTCAACGATGGAGATCTTGCCGCCGTGGGCGGCAATCGATGGGTTGACTTCGCGCTCGAGAAGCAGTTCGAGCGCGGCGCGAACCTGGCCGTCATCACGTCCGGTGCGCGACATTTCGGCGATTGCCGGAATTCCGGTGTGGAGGTGGGCTCGAATCTCGGCGCCGATCTGGGCCCGAAGCCCCTCCCACGACGCCGAGTGAACTTTGGTGACCGAGACCGTCGTGTCGGCGACGACGACACCCGAGACGTCGTCAAACACGAAGAGGCGGGCGGGAAGCGGTGAGGAGTCGGTGGCCCCTCGGCGGTCGAACGCGACTGGCCCGCCGGGGTGCACGGTCCGATCGACGATGAACTTGCAAGTGTCGGGATCTGCGACCGAGGTCTCGGCCCGGATTCGGATTGGAGCGTCGGGGGCCGATTCAGACATCTTGGACCACCTTGGTGTCGTCTCGTTCGGCGAGGGCACGGAGGTTGTCGAACGCGTATATTCCGGTGCTGTGGCCGTCGCTCCACGCAATGGTGATGGCGTAGTTGCCGATGCCCGTGATCGAGCGTGGTGCGACGTCGGCAACGATGGTGGCGGGGTCGAGGAGCGGGCGGCCGCTCATCTCTTCGACGCATGCTGCGCAACGGCACGCAAGGCGGAGGTCGCGGACATCAAGGTCGTCGTGGCGGCCGTCTTCCCACAACACCGACAGCGTGGTCTGGTCGCGTTGGGCGAACCCAATGGGTGTCGTGGGTGAACCGTCGGGGATGGCCGCAGTGTCGAACCAGCCGGGTGCGCCCTGGTTGGTGGCCCACGTCCAAGAGAACGCACCCAGCACCGCGGCGGTGAGGCCTTGGAGGTGGGCGTCGACGGTGTCTGCAAGGTGGCGGTAGGTCTTGGCGGCAACGGATTGGGGTCGTTCGATGACGATGGGTTGGCCGCCGTCGCCGCCCGTGACAATGTCGGCGTCGAGTGGGATCGCGCCCAAGAACGCGACGCCGAGTTCGGCACTCATGTGTTCGCCACCACCCCGACCGAACACGTCGGTGTCGGTGCTGCAGTGCGGGCAGGTGAAGGTACTCATGTTCTCGACGATGCCGAGGATGGGCACGTTGACCGTTTCGAACATCCGCAGCCCGCGTCGAGCGATCTTCAGACTGACATCTTGAGGGGTGGTGACGATCACGACGCCCGACAGTTGCAGGCTCTGAGCGAGCGTGAGTTGGGTGTCGCCGGTTCCGGGGGGCAGGTCGAGGATCAAGTAGTCGAGCTGCCCCCAGTCGACTTGGGCGACCAGCATCTGGAGGTACTTGGAGACCATGGGGCCGCGCAAGATGGCGGGGTTGTCGTCGTTTCGCAGCAGGCCCATCGAGGCTGCCTTGACGCCATGGCGTACAGGAGGAACCATTCGGCCATCGGTAGTGGCTAAGGGCAATTCGTCGACGTCCAGCCCGAGCATGACCGGAATACTGGGGCCGAGGATGTCGGCATCGACGAGGCCGACCCGGCTCCCACTTTGGGACAGCGCGATTGCGAGGTTGACGGCGACGGTCGACTTACCGACCCCGCCCTTGCCGCTGGCAACAGCGACGATATTGCGAATCCCTGGAAGCTTGTTCCCCGACGGTTCGGGCGCTGACGCCGTCGGCTTCTCGGTCAACGAGATCGACTGCGGCGCGACATCTGGGTTCGACGGTGCGGCGTCGCGCTGCGCACTGGCGGCCAGTTCTGTCGGCAGTTCTGTCGGCAGTTCTGTCGGCAGTTCTGTCGGCAGGGCAGCTTGGCTTGCGGCCTTGCCCGATTTGCGGGCCATCCGAAGTCGATGAAGGGGCGTTCGCCTGGTCACTGCTGTGTCGATTCGATGCTGCCGTGGAGGCCGTTGTATGGGCTGAGAAACGCGTCGGGGGTGGCCTCTTCGCAGCGGCCAGCGACGAGGTCTTGATCGATCCAAACCTTCATGGTGCACGTTCTATCGGCGCAGGCACAGGTTCACAAGTTCCGCCTTGCGAAACTAATGAAACGATGCTCACCTCAGTCGTTGGGCACCGGGAACATTCCTGCTTCGCCGACACAGTGACAGGTCGAGGTGACCTGTTGGGGGGGGCTCTGAGCCCATTCGTAGCATCGGGCCCGGCCGTTGATGACGGTCTGGTGTGCGATTCGGGCACGGCAAACGTGGCAGCCCGAACGCAATGTGACAAGACATTCAGCGATCTGCTGACAAGATAGATCAGGACGCCCCAAGCCAATGACTCATGACAGTCAACGGCCTCGGATAGAACGATCCGGTCACGACCATCGTCACGCGGACCGGTCGCCTGGCGGCCTCTGTCTTGGCGGGGCGTCGAACAGATACTCGCGAAACTCTTCGACCACGTACCGTAGTTCGCCATGGGTGAGCTTGGCGTCGAGTACAGAGTGGCGACCGATGATGATTGGGCCGAAATCTGGCCGATCGTGAGGGCAGTCGTTGGCCGCGGCGACACGTACGCCTACGCCCCAGATATCGAAGAGGGCGATGCACAATCGGTGTGGATACTCACAGGGCCGAGCAGAGCCGCCACCTACGTCGCGACGCTCGATGGCGAAGTTGTCGCGACTGCGACCCTCAAGCCCAACCAACCGGGGTTGGGCGACCACATCGCCAACGCCGCATGGATGGTCGCGCCAGGAGTCGCAAGCAGGGGCATCGGCCGTGGGTTCGCACAGTTTGTCATCGGCGAAGCGCGACGGCTTTCCTACCTTGGGATGCAGTTCAACGCCGTGGTAGCGACGAACGCTCGCGCCATCGCGTTGTGGGAGTCACTCGGCTTCACCATCGTCGGAACTGTGCCAAGGGCATTCAGACATTCCGTCGAGGGATTCGTTTCAGTTCACATCATGCACCGAGATCTTTAGTCCCCTTACCGTCTCGTTCCCCTGGCCCAAATCGTCCCTACAGTGAGCGAGCATGTTCTTTGACCTCATCGTTGTCGGCGGGGGTGCCGCAGGCTTCTTCTCGGCAATCACCTGCGCAGAGAACTCTGGGAAGTCGGTGCTGATCCTCGAGAAGACGTCGCAGCTGCTGCAGAAAGTGAAAATCTCCGGTGGCGGTCGCTGCAATGTCACGCACGATTGTTTCGAGCCGCGTGAGTTGAGCAGAAATTATCCACGCGGTGAGAAATCGTTGATTGGTCCGTTCCATCGATTCGGTGCAGCTGACACCGTCAATTGGTTTTCCCGCCGCGGTGTCACGCTGAAAACCGAAGCCGATGGCCGGATGTTCCCCGACACCGACAGCTCCCAGACAATCATCGACGCCCTGCTCGGTGCAGCCGACGCCGCAGGGGTCGCCATCCACACCTCCGAAGGCGTGACCTCCATTGTCAAAAACGAGGACAATTTCGAACTCGAGACAGACACCGGAGATTCCTACACAGCAGCAAGCGTGCTCATTGCGACGGGCGGAACTCGGCTCACCGCCGGGGCCAAACTCGCAGCGAGCTTCGGCCACAAACTGCAACCGCCGACACCTTCACTTTTCACCTTCAAGATCAAAGACCCGCGCCTCGACGAAATGCTCGGCCTCTCAGTGAGCCCTGCCGAAGTCAGCATCCAGAAAAGCAAACTCAGAAGCAAGGGGCCCGTCCTCATCACTCATTGGGGTCTGAGCGGGCCGGGAATTCTCAAAATTTCTGCATGGGGCGCTCGCGAACTTGCTGAGCGCGACTACCGGTTCAACATCTCGGTGAACTGGCTGCCAGACGCCGACCCAGCAGCAGTTATCGCCGAGAAGCGGCAGAGTGAGGCGAAGCGTCAACTTTCCAGCCGCAGCCCGTTCGCTCCTATCCCCAAACGGCTCTGGCTCCGGTTTCTTGCCGCTGCAGAAATCCCCGAGACAATGACGTGGTCGCAACTCAGCAAGACCCAAGCAAACCAACTGCTCGGCCAGCTCACCACCTCGACATTCGCGGTCATCGGCAAAAGCACAAACAAGGACGAATTCGTCACGTGCGGCGGCATTTCTCTGAACGAGATCAACTTCCAAACAATGCAAAGCAAGCTCGTGAACGGCCTCTACTTCGCAGGAGAGGTCATCGACGTCGACGGCGTCACGGGCGGCTACAACTTCCAGAACGCTTGGACAAACGGCTTCCACGCAGGGTCAGCCATCGCTGCTCAATGAGCTGACGGGTCACCGCTGAACGAAAGCACCTGTTTCGTTCGGAACTCGGTGCGCTCAGAACTCGGTGCGCTCAGATCTCGCCCCGTCGTTCCATCCAGACGAAGGTTGCCCACCCCGGCGCGATCGGAAGCCAGAAGGTGGCAAGTCGGAACGTCAACACGGAGGAGCAGCGATCCCAGGCCTGGCAGCGAGAGGCCCCCGACGTCGGCGCCGCCGGCCCACGCGAGGAATCCGGCCAGGGCCATTTTGCCTGCGCTCGCCGGGCCTGCCAGTTGGGCAAATAAGCCAGCGACCTGGCTGCGCACCCACGGAGCGATCGGCATTGGCTGTGCGACGGACCCGAGGAATGAGATCGTGCCAGACGCTCCAGCGGCACGTCGTCGGCACCGGTGCAATTGT
>CALAHA010000162.1 GCA_937891565.1 uncultured Ilumatobacter sp.
CGCCGTGCGGCCATGTCGGACGAGAATCAGCACATCAGGAGTGTGGCACAGCCATCAGCTTCCGGGTACTGCGGACAGGAGCCCGTTCTCTATAAATCGCCGCCGACCCTCGGCGGTGCCCAGCCTGTTGTTGCGCCAGATCCAGGCACACAGGCCAAGACCGACCAGCTCAAGGAGCACGCTCATCACGCCACGGTCAGTAATCGGCCACGGGTTGTCGCCGAAGCTCAGCCCCGTAAACGGCCACCAGAACACATCGGTATTGTTCCAAGCACCGTCGAAGACAAGATGCAAGAACATGCCGATCGGCAAACCGAGAAGCATCTTGCGAATCGGCTTGCGACCTGATGTGGCAAGCATCAACACCGTCAGCACGACAACGCTGACTGTCATGCTGTGCAGGGCCCGAGCCCCACCGAACAGGCCATCGAGGAGCGGCAAGACCGACCCCACGACAAGCAGCCGGTAGTCGAAACGTGGATCGCGGAAGACGTAGCCGACGGCCAGCACGGCGGTGCCAATAAACCAGAAAAACATGTCAGACGATGAGCATTCGCCCGCACTGCGGGCAATCGGTGAAGCCCGACTCGGCAGCTTCTTCCTTGGCCGTATCGACCTCGGCAGCCGACAGATCGAGATGACAACCCTCGCAGCGATGTCCCTTCAGCTCAGCAACAGCGACGCCCGCTGACGAACGCACGGCGTCGTAGTGCGACGCGACGCTCGAATCGAGCGGCTCGAGCGCTGCGACGCGCTGGTCGGCGAGGCCAGCGAGTTCTGCGTCGATGTCGTCACAAACACGTGCCAGTGCCTCATCGGAGGATCGAAGCGCAGCTCGAAGGGACTCCTCAGTACCGAGGTGGGCAGTGAGGTCGTCGTCTAACGCGGCTTGCTCTTCAAGCGCAGCAAGTTCTTCGTCATCGAGTTCGTCCCGCTTGCCGTCAATAGTTTCGATCTCGTGCATCAGCGCTTCTGCCTCTCGAGGGGCAATGACCGTCTTCATCTGCGCTTCGAGCCGCTCACGATCGGTGGTGAGCTCGGCATTGGCCGCCTCTGCCGATTCGATGACCGCCGTCAGTTCGCCAAGGCGCTGCACGAGCTGCGTACGACGCTTCTCCCACGTGGTCATTTGACTGGTGCGAGTCGCCAAGTCGTCGCGCTCGGGCAACCGTTTGCGCCGGACGACGAGCTGATCTGCTTCGGTATCGATCCGCTGCAACGTCAAGAGCTGACTGGCCAACGAGACGTCGGTACCGCCAGGGGCGGAAAGCTCGGCGTTATCGGCAGTGTCAGCAGCGTCGGTCATCGATCTTCATTGTGCCAGCTCGGCAGCCGATCCGAGGCAAGGACCGATGCTCGCCGATGCCTCGATCGTCGGCAGCGGGGCATTTGGATCGAGATTGTCTGGTGGAATTGTCGTGCCCACCTCGACCACCTCGACGATCGGAATGGTTTCCGGTGGCACCGTTTCCGTCGGAGTGGCATCGTCCAGCGCCGGTGTGATCGGGGGTGTGGTCGAAGGTGCGTCCGGATCGACCTCCGGCTCAACGACTTCGAAGTCGACAACCTCCACGAGGCACTCGTTGCCCGGCAGAAAGAGACGGGCATTGGGGCGCTTGGGCCCAGGAGGTGCGTCCCAATCGAGGAGTGGCAGGAATGCGTGGGCCGGATCCATGAACGCCTTCCAGATCTCGGCAGGGAACAGACCGCCCTGAACCTTGTTGACGCCTTGCGCGAGGAACTCCTCGATGCCGACCATCGGGGTGTAGGCATCCGGGTCGCCGACCCACACGGCCGTGGAGAGCTGCTTGGTGCCACCAACAAACCAGGCGTTGGTGTTGTCCTGCTGCGTACCGGTCTTGCCAAACGCGGCGCGGTCGTTGGCGAGCGAGTGGCGACGAGCGGTACCGCTGCGCAGAACGCCCTTCAAAATGTCGATGGTGAGCAGTGCCTTGTCCTGGTCGAAGACCTTCGAACCCGCATCGAAGTGCGTGTAGGTGCGGGCACCACCCGCGTCGGTGATGTAATCGACGTAGTAGGGCTGCTTGTGCACGCCCTCGTTGGCAACAGTCTGGATGCCAGACGCCATATCGAGTGGGCTGAGCTCGTTGGCACCCGTTGCGAAGCTCACGAAGGGCTTGATCGGCAGGCGTTCGCTCGCAGGTTGGCCGCTGTAGAGGTAGGACGACGTGGCCGCGCGATAGACCGTGTCTACCATCCGGTTGAGGCCAACGATCTGGGAAAGACGGGCGAACGCACAGTTCACCGACGACCATGTTTGTTGCGCCAGATTCGTGACGCTTCCTGCAACACCGCCGTTGATCTGGAAGAACGGTTCGTCTCCGCCCGGGTTCTCGAATCGGCAGCCGCGCACGCCGTCGATGACGTCGCCCGCCTGGGCGCCGGCCTGCACTGCTGCGGCAAGGATGAGGAACTTGATGCTCGACCCGGTCTGGCGCGGGGCAAGGGCCATGTTGACCTCGCGCTCGTTGGGCACGAAGCCGGATCCGCCGACCATCGCACGGATAGCCCCCGAAGTCGTGTCGAGCGACACGATCGCGTTCTCGAATCGTCCGCCCGTTGCCGGTAGAACGTCGTGAGCGTCTTCGGCAAGTAACTGCAAATTCGAGTCGAGCGTGGTGTAAATCCGGAGGCCACCACGGAAGAGTTG
>CALAHA010000163.1 GCA_937891565.1 uncultured Ilumatobacter sp.
GGCTGAACGCTCGAGGTGACGGCCGGAGTCAGCTGCTGGCAGACTGGCCCCATGAGCAGCACGGCGAGCAGCGCAGCATCCGACACGTCCGTCTACCTCGATCGGCTCGCCAAGGTGCGGGCGTCGATGGTCGAGCAGAACGTCGACACGGTCATGGTGTCGGTCGGCCACGATCTGCCCTATCTGTCGGGCTACAGCGCTATGCCGCTGGAGCGGTTGACGATGCTCGTTGTGCCGCGCGAGGGCGCAGCCACGATGGTGATTCCTGGGCTTGAAGCTGCCCGTGTCGAACCGCAGCCAGGTGTCTTCGAATTGCTGCCATGGAGCGAGACGCAAGACCCCACCTCCATCGTCGCCAAGTTGGCAGCGGGGTCGAAGCGCATCGCGATCGGTGATCAGATGTGGGCCCGCTTCCTCGTCGAATTGCTGCCGCAGCTACCCGGGGCCGAGTACACCCGTGCAGTCGACGTCGTCGGCCACCTCCGCATGAGTAAAGACCAGGCAGAGCTCGAAGCGCTTGCCGCTGCCGGTGCTGCTGTCGACAAGATCGCCGGCGAACTCCAGCGCGGCGAAATCCCACTCGTTGGCCGGACTGAAGCCGAGGTGTCGGCGCACCTCGGCCGCCGCATCATCGAAGAAGGTGCACAGAAGGTCAACTTCGCGATCGTCGCCGCCGGCGAGAATGCATCGAGTCCGCATCACCACCCAGGTAACCGGGTGATCAAGAAGAACGAGATCGTGCTGACCGACTTCGGTGGCACGATGAACGGCTACTGCTCCGACACCACGCGCTGTGTCTTCACCGGCGACATTGCGCCCGACGTCGCCGAGGCGTACGAGGTGCTCTTCGAAGCCCAGGCCGCAGGTGTCGCTGCAGCAACGGTCGGCACGCCCTGCCAAGACGTCGACCGGGCATGTCGGAAGGTCATCGACGACGCCGGTTACGGCGAGTACTTCATTCACCGCACCGGGCACGGCATCGGCTTAGAAGCGCACGAAGACCCGTACATCGTCGAAGGCAACGCACTCCCGCTCGCCCACGGCCACGCGTTCAGCGTCGAGCCAGGGATTTACATCCCGGGCAAGTGGGGTATGCGGCTCGAAGACATTGCCGCAGCGACCAACGATGGCCCGGTGAGCTACAACAACTCCGACCACCACCTCATCTCCGTCGACGCGTAGCCGGTCGCACAGCCGGTCGCACTGTCGGTCGCACTGTGCCTGACACAGGCTGACGAGACGTCAGCTTGTGGCGAAGGCTGTGTCGTCGGGTGTCGCGGAGAAGCCCGTCAGTTCAATCAACAGGTCGCTGCCGTCGAATAATGCGAGTGCACCGGACTCGAGGACGCAGTAGCGCTTGGTGCCGCCGGTAACGGGAATGTCGACACACAGAGCTTGCTGCCCTCCCTGGGTGATTTCAGAAGCAACCGGGTCGCCAATCCGCCGATCGGCGTCGACGCGAAGTCGAGCTGCCATTGCCTTGGCGTAGAACTCACTGGTCAACAGCACGTCGCTGGTCCGAGCCTCGTTGATCTCGCCTTCGCATGTGCCCTCCGAGAGATCGCAGGTGATCATCGACTCGCCCTCGTAGATGTAGCGAACCATGTTGATGGTGATCGAACGCTTCCCTGGCGCCTGGACGACCTGCGCTGTTGACGTGAAATCGCCGAGGCGTGTCAGCACCGTGTAGTCGGCAGTGAACAGCTCGGGGGACACGCAATCGAGCCGATCAAGAACACTGTCGATCTCGACGCGCCCGGTCGTTTCGGCGAGCGCACAACCGCCGACCGTGGGCCGCTCGCCAGTGAAGCAGGAGCTGAGCAACGCTGCGCACGCGACAAGTACGGCGACCGAGCGAGAGGTGACGTGACGGGAGCGGCAGGGGAAGGCCATGGCGGCGCCATGGTACGCCGTTACGATCCCAAATCGTGATCCGCCTCGACGCCGCAACGGTGCTCTTGCAATGGGCGACTGGCGGAATGTTGTTCTGCTGGTTCACCACCCGCCGTCGCGTGATCGGTGTTGGCTACGGCTGGCTCCTGCGTGGCACCTACCTGTGTTTTGCCGCCGGCGCATTCGCTGCAGGATTGGCATTGGGCTTCGACCCGGTGCGCGACATTTCCTCTGCGCTCGTTGCCTTGGCATGCCTGTTCGCACTCGTCGTGTCGATCGTCCGCAAGGGTGCCGGCGTGAGCGGCGAGAATGCCGAGTTCGACCGACGAACCGAGCGCGTCGCCGCAATGACTGGGATCGAGCGTGACGTCGACGAGTCACTGGTTCGAAGCGGATCCGAGTTCAACCCGAACCTCGACCTGGTTCCGGCAGCCATTGGTTTCATCGGCTTGATTGCTGCTGCTATCGACGCTACAAATGGTGCATCGCTGGGCACGCTGACGGTCGCGCTGTTGCGCACGTTGATCGGCGCAGCGTTTATCGGCGCAATCAGCGATGGCATGCTTCTCGGGCACTGGTATCTCGTTCAACCTGGCTTGCCGCGCAAGCTGCTGAACGAGATGGTCACTGCGCTCATGTGGCTGTGGCCGCTCGAGGTCGGAGCCTTGCTGCTGCCAACCGGCATGATCAGCGTCTGGCTCGGCACGGTTGACGACGGTTGGGGCGGTTTGCTCGGCTGGATGTGGGGGATGTGTGCGATCTCGACGATCGTGCTCGTACTCGTCACTCGGGCAGCATTGAAAGAGCGCTACTACTCCGCTGTGATGGCCGCGACCGGCCTGCTGTACCTGGCGATTCTGACTGCGTTCGGCACTGACATCGTCGCCCGTGCCGTCCTCGATCAGACCTGACCGGTCAACCCGCCGTTCAGCTCGACGGCGAGACCGTCACAGCGTCGCCGCTTGCGACCACACCGGGTCGCACGACCGCTGCGTACCACCGGCTGTTTTCAGGGTTGATGTCGTGGTCAACGAGGGAGATCTCGCGCCCGGTGAAGTTCGCTGCAATCTTGGAACAGGGAACAGCGGGGGCGGTGAGCTGGCAGCGCACCTCGCCGATGTCGAGCACTGTGCCTGCCCGAAGTGCACCCCACTCGATGCTGCGCAACGTCAGGTTCTCACCGACACCACCGGCCGATACGGGATGGCCGTCGCTCGCGAACTGGTCGATCACGTCGGCGCTCCAGAGGCTCAGTGCCTGCCATGGCCTGCCGTGATGGAGCCGGGTCTTTTGAACGTCGCCCTCGATGCCGCGCCAGCCAACGGTCGCTGTGTCGACGGCCGACTTCGGCACACCGCCAGTCGAGCTGTTGATTTGGGCGACGGTGCCGAATTGGTTGGCGGCGGTCTTGGCACTGCCAGCGGCAATCACTGTCAGGTGTCCCCACAGTTCAGCTGCCAACGCTGGCTGGTCCTGGTGCTCACGCCATGACTGGCTGATGTTCTCGATGCAATCGCAGGCCGCTGCGGCCTCGGGGGAGCGGTCGCCGATATCAGCGGTCCAGAGCGCGAGGAGCCCGTCGATATGTTCCAGCGTCCGGGTCGTGTCCTGGGCGTTCCACTCACAGATCTCGTACCAGTTCATCGAACTGACCGTAGTTGCCGCTTGTGTTCTCAACATCGGATTGGCCGTGATAGCCCTATACGTATGGCGCAAATCACAGCAACGGCGAACAACTCAACTTCGACCTTCGAAGTTGCGGACGGAACCAAGCTTGTTCTCGCGCTTGAAGGAAACGGGGTCGACATCCTTCACAAGTGCGGTGGGTACGCAAGGTGCACGACCTGTCAGGTGCAATTTGATGTCGGCGAACCTTCCTCGAAGACCGAAGCCGAAGCAGAACTGGCGGAGAACCGTGATCTGGGTAGCGCCCGACTGTCATGCCAGATCGAAGCCGTTGGCGACATGACGCTGACTGCAGTAATGACTGTGAGTTCAAGCGATTTCGACGAGCCAGGACCTACCCCGGCAGCAGAAATCACTCCCTGACGTCACGATCCGAACGCGGCTGTGCTGTTGCAAGACATCGGGATCGAAGGGGTTGCAGATGTAAGGGCCGCTGTCGAGCGGATGACCTGACATCGATCTGGGCGGTCGAGCGGGCATTATGTGAGCGTGGCAACACGACACGGAATCATTTGGTTCACCCTTGCCCTCGTCGCGGGTGCGTGTTCGTCACCCGCCATCGAGTCGCGCAGCGCTCCGCGCTCAACCGTGACTGCGCCATCAAGCATCGCCGCTACAGCGGTGTCGTCGACGAACACGCCGGACCCGTCGGCCGGTGCAACACCCGATGCTGTTCTGACCGAACCATCGAAGACGATTGCGGCGATCACGGCACTGCAGTTGGTCGAGGCCGGCACGCTTGAGCTCGATACCCCGATTGGCTCGCTGCTGGCAAGCGACTTGGGTGTGGGCGCGCCGGCCGCAAGAGTGGCAGCGCTCACGATCAGACAACTCCTCACACACAGGACAGGGTTTGCACCGTATGAAGACCTGTTCTTCGGCAACGAGGTGGGATCGTGCCGCGAGGCTGCCGTTGTTGGGTTGAAACAGAGTCTGCAGAACACGCCGGGTGGGCGATTTCAGTACAGCAATATGAACTTCTGCCTGCTCGGGATTGGCATCGAAGTCCTGACGGGTGAGCGCTACGAGAATGTGGTCCGGCGTGAAGTACTCGACCCGCTCGGGATCGACGGGATGCGGATGGCCGACACCTTTGACGTCGGTGTCGGCGATGTCGAACATCGGTCAGAAGAAGGCCGCAACTACATGGAAGTACTCGGTGCTGCAGGCGCATGGATCGCTACACCGACCGACCTCGCAACCACCCTCGACTCGATCGACCCGGACACGCCCGGCACGAAGCTGCTCGACCCGGACACGCCCGGC
>CALAHA010000164.1 GCA_937891565.1 uncultured Ilumatobacter sp.
GCGATCTCGGCGCGCTCCCCATGGACACCGACCTTGACGCAGTGATCAAGGATCTTCGGCTCGACGAGGCGACGGTCGACCCCACCTCCTTGAGCGGCGAAGAAATGGTTCGCGAAGTCCAACGAATTGTGAAAGCTCTTCTGGGCTACGGCGCCAAGCTCCCCAAGGAACTGATGCTGTACGTCAAGAACCTCGTGTTCCTCGACGGCGCAATCGCGCGTCTTGCGCCCGAACTCGACCTGATCGGTGAAGTCGCAAACATCTCCATGCTGTTCGCCACGAAGCACGGTGAGCGCCTTGGCCGCGAACTCGGAATCGACCCGACCGCCGTCGAGTTCGACATGGACGGTGTCAAAAGGAGCATGGGGCTCGATTCGAGCGTCAACTCACTCAGCTACAAAGAACTGCAAGAACGTCGAGCGCTCATCCAAAAGCGCATGCAAGATCACGTCGATTCCGTGCGCTAAGCCGGGTTACACAGAGGCCAGCGTCGGCATCTGTCGCAGCCGAGATCGCACACGGCCGATAGCGTCGCATGCCGTGCGTCTGCTCATTGCCCGGTGTTCCGTCGATTACGCCGGCAAGCTTGCTGCGCACCTCCCTGAGGCCAACCGGCTGATCATGGTGAAGGCCGACGGCTGCGTGGCCATTCATGCCGACGGCGGCGCATACAAGCCGCTCAACTGGATGAACGCCCCAAACACAATCGTCGAAGAGAAAGATGACGCTGCCGACGGCGGCGGTCATCGCTGGATTGTGACCAGCCCGAAGAAGGAAACGTTGACCATCACGCTCCACGAAGTGATGAGCGACGTCGAGGCCGAACTTGGCACCGACCCCGGCCTCCAGAAGGACGGCGTCGAGGCACACCTCCAGGAACTACTCGCAGCCTCGCCCGATGCCATCGAGGGCGGCCTCAAGCTGGTGCGCCGTGAGTACCCGACGGCGATTGGACCGATCGACCTCGTGTGCCGTGACGAATCGGACCAGGTCGTTGCCATCGAAGTCAAGCGCCGTGGAGAGATCGACGGCGTCGAGCAGCTCACGCGCTACATCGAACGCCTCAAGCTCGACTCGTCCCTCGGAGCAATCCGCGGCGTCTTCGTTGCACAGGTCATTAAGCCACAAGCGAAGGTTCTCGCTGAGTCACGCGGATTTGCGTGGGTCGAAGTCGACTACGACGAACTCCGCGGCATGAAGCCCGACGACCTTCGCCTCTTCTAGCCCTTTCTCCGGCCAGGACTAGGGGTGGCGGCGCGGCTGGCTTGGCGGGGACAGGGGAATCTCCGGATTCAGCAGCCGGTGTCGCCGAACAGAGATATGTGTGCGGCAGTGAGACCGCAAGTACGCGGCGGTGTCTGTGCATCGGCTGCGTGTGCGATACGTTCTCCCGGATGAGCCAGGAAGTACGTGGAATCATTGCCAAAGCCAAGGGTGCGCCAGTCTCGATGGAGACGATCGTTATCCCCGACCCCGGCCCGGGTGAGGCCGTCGTTGCCATTCAGGCGTGCGGTGTCTGCCACACAGACCTGCACTATCGCGAGGGCGGCATCAACAACGAGTTCCCGTTCCTGCTTGGCCACGAGGCCGCAGGGCTCGTCGAATCGGTCGGAGAAGGCGTCACGAACGTCGTCCCCGGCGACTACGTGATCCTCAACTGGCGCGCCGTGTGCGGCAACTGCCGAGCGTGCAAACGCGGCGAGGCGCAGTACTGTTTCGACACCCACAATGCCAAACAAAAGATGACACTCACCGATGGCACCGAACTCTCGCCGGCGCTCGGAATCGGCGCATTCTGCGAGAAGACGCTCGTCCACTCACTGCAGTGCACCAAGGTCAACCCTGCTGCTCCCCCCGAGGCTGCTGGCCTGCTCGGCTGCGGCGTCATGGCGGGCCTCGGCGCAGCCATCAACACCGGTCAGGTCACCCGTGGCCAGAGCGTTGCGGTGTTCGGTTGTGGCGGTGTAGGCGACGCGGCAATAGCTGGCGCACAACTCGCT
>CALAHA010000165.1 GCA_937891565.1 uncultured Ilumatobacter sp.
GATGTGGTTCTCGGCCAGCGCCACGCCGACAGAGAAAGCCACAGCGGTCTTTTCGCCGAACGCCGCGGCGATCGTAGCCGCTCCGGCAGTCGATTGAATCTGCGTGTCGTCGTGTGCCCGCAGCGTCACGCTCCCGGCGGTGATGCCGGCGGCACCCGCCCCGCTGGCGTCGTCGCCGTCGATGAAGGCCTTGATGTTCGTGGCGATTTTGTTGGTCGCCGACACGCCGGCGCCGCTGATCCCCACGCCGGCTTTGCCCCCTCCCGCGATCGCGGCGGAGCCTGCCAGCACCATCGCATCGATTTTTGCATTACTGCTCGCGGCGATGCCGAGATTGCCCGACGTGACGATGCTCGAGTCTCGTGAGAAGGCCTGAACTTCCGCGGGGGAGCGATTGCCGTCGAGATCCCAGCCGATCATGTTCTCGGCGATCGACACGCCGATCGAAGCCCCGACACCCGCCTTGCCGCCCAGCCCAACAGAGATCGCAGCGGCCGCGACGGTCGCGTTGATGAGCGACGCATTGTCGGCAGTGATCGTCACGCTGTCGGCCTGTGAGACGGTGCTGTTGACAACCGAGCTATTGGTTCGGCTCAGGATGACGTTCCGCGAAACTGCCCCGGCACCGCTGACGGCGAGGCCTCCCTTGGTGCTGCCCACTCCGGCGGCCAGCGACGCGGCGATCGAGCGGGCCGTGATCGACCCATCGGCGAGTTCCCAGAGCTTCGTATCGGAGTAGTCGGTGATGCCGAGGTCCCGGACATCGCCGTTGAACACCGCCCAGAGGCCGGTATTGGCGTAGTTGGTGTTGCTCAGATCGACGTCGTCGTCCTCGCCGAGGTAGCGGTAAACGGTGCTCGCCTTCTTGACGGTGTTGCCCGTGTGCAAGGAGAGTTCGACCGGTTCCCAGGCATCCGTGTCGGAGTAGGTCTGCGTTGCCAGGTTGAGCGTGACTCCGTCGCCGTCATTGTCGTCGCCGACGTAGCGGTAGACCCTGGTACCGGAGCGAACCGTATCGCCCTCCACGACGAGGGCTGCGGTCTCCGTAGACTCATAGTCAAAGAGGTCGACGTCGTAGTCGGCCACGAACCCGCGGTACGCATACGTGCGTCCGCCCTGGCCCCCGTTGTCGTAGTCATCCGCAAGCTTCACCGTCTGACCCACTGCGAGCGTCTGGCTCCCCGAACCGGAGGTGAAGGCAGGTGTCGGCAGGGTTTGGCCGAGCGTCCGCGCATCGATCGTGATGGGGCCAGTGCTCCTCACGCTGTCGGCATTGTCGATCGTGGCCGTCACGTCGTTGTCGATGACATTTTCCGCGAGTGCGACCGCAATCGAGATCCCGGCGGCCGATCCGGTGGAGCTGAGCGCCACGGCGACCGCTGCCGCTCCGGTCGTGGCGTCGATCCTCGACGAGTCGACCGCGGTTGTGCTGATGCCGCCGGCCGAAATCCCCGCGGCCCCGCCGGCTCCATCGCCATCGATCGAGCCCTCGACGGTCATCTTGATCCGGTTGACCGTCTGGGCTCCCGCCCCGCCCGCTCCCAACGCATTCTTCCCGACGGACACCGCCACGGAGGCGGCCCCCACGAACGCCTCGATCTCGCCGGAGGACGTGGCCGCCACGGTCAGCGGACCCGCGGCCTGCACGCTCGTCTGCTCGAGATACGCCCGCACTTCGACCGCCGCGCCGTCAGCCGCTTCCAGGACGTTCTCCGAAAGGGCGACGCCGACCGACGCGCTGCCGGCACTCTTGCTCGTCGCGATCGCCACCGAGACCGACGCCGCCACGACGGTCGCGTCGATGACGGCATCGCTGGTAGCCGTCACCGAGACGGCCCCGGCGCTCGTGATGCCGCTATCGAGGGCGTAGGCATTGGTCTTGCCACCGATCGTGTTGTTGGCCACGGCGCCGCCGCCGCTCAGGGCCAGGGCGCTGCCGCTGCTGGAATAGCCGGCCGCGACCGACGCCGCCACACTGACGGCGGTGATGATGGTCGCATTGCCCGATGACACGGCCACACCCGCCGGCCCGGTCGCGACGACCGTGCTCGAGGTGACATGGGCGAGTTGGTCGACGCTGACCGCGTTGTAGGCGAGCGACACGCCCACGCTGAGCGCGCCGCCACTGCCCTTTCCGGTGCTCACTCCCGCCGCGATACTTGCGCCATAGGTCTCGGCGTCGATCGTGGCGTCGTTGGTAGTCGTCACGGTGACGCCCGTCGCGGTTGCGCTGCTGCCCGTGACCGCGGCCGTGAGATCGACGTCGATCGTATTTTTCGAGTAGGCACCGGCGCCGGAGAGAGCCGTTCCCCCGCCCCCACTCGACTTGCCGACAGCGGCCGCCCCGGCGAGCGTCAGGGCGTCGATGTCGGTGGTCGAACTTGCCGTCACCTCGGTGACCCCGGCGGCGAGAACGGTCGAGTCTGACACGCTCGCTTCGACGATGACATCTTCGATCGTGTTGAAGGCGACCGCAGCCCCGATCGCGGCCGACAGGCTGCTGCTGCCGGCTCCCGAACTGGCCGCCACCGAAATCGCCACACCGCCCGCGTCGGCCGTGATCGTCCGCTCGTCATCCGCGACCACTCGCACCTTGCCGCTGTTGGTCGTGGTGATGCGGCTACCGCGCACTCGCGACCGCGCGTTGCCCCGAACGGCGTTGATCGTCACCGACCCCGCGCCGGCAAACGACTTGCTGCTGGTGCTACCGGTGGCCACGGCCACCGCGCCGGCGATGGCGATCGCCTGTATCTCGGCGGCCGATTCGGCCGTGACGCCCACATCTCCAGCGACAGTCCAGACAACATTGTCAACGAGTGACTCCACGTCCTGATCGATCTCGTTGAACACGAACGACACCCCGGCCGCGAGCGACGTGGAGTTGCCCTGGGCCTTGGGGCTCTTGAGGAGCGACGCGCTCACGGCGATCCCGCCGCCCACGCCGACGATCCTTGATTCCGTATCGGTGGCCGACACCGTCACGCTGCCCGCGGCGAGTGGATCGGCATCGGTGCCGGTGTTTTGGATCGTGGCGAGCGTGTCGGAGGTGATCGAGTTGATCGAGATGCCTGCCGCGAGTGCCAGGCTGAACGAGGCGGAGTCCTTCGAGTCGGGCGGAATATTCAGGCTGGCCGACGTCTTTGAGACGGCCACCGCGATGGCCGCGGCCACGGCAGTGATCTGGGAACTGTTGGTGGCGGTGACGCTCACGGCTCCCGAGACGGCAACGTCGGTGCCGTCAAGCATCGCCTCGGCGCCGCCCACGATGCGGTTGTAGGCAAACCCGGCCCCGATCCCGGCCTTGCCGCCGAACGCGATCGCGCCGGCCACCGCCACGATCGACGTCGTGTCTTCGGCGACGATGCTCAGGCTCGATCCCGTGACCGCACCGCCGATGAGTTTCGCGAACGTGTCGGTATCGATCGTGTTGACCGCCACCGAGCCGGCCACGCCATACCCCTTCGGCGCGCCACCGAGTCCCGCCGCCACGGCCCAGATCCGGCCGGTTGCGTCGGCCGTAACGGTGACTGCACCGACGTTGGACAGCGACGAGTCCTCGACGAAGGCATGCGTCGTACCGTCAAGGATGTTGACCGACACCGCTCCGGCGATGCCGACCGCCTTGTTGGTGTTTTGCGACACGGCCACGCCGCCCGATACCGCCACGTTGTAGGTGGCATTGGTCGCCGTGACATCGAGACCGCCAAGATTCTGAAGCTTGGCATTTCGCACGATCGCCTCGACCGTGTCGGTGATCACATTCACCGACACGCTGCCCGATGCCGCCACACCATATTTCTGCCCGCCGAGCGACTCCTTGGCATTGGCGGCGTTGGGGCTGGTGTCGGGCTTGTCATCGGTGTTCGCGGCGGCCAGGGTCGCGGTCACGACGAGCCCATCGTTTTTGGCCGAGACCGTGGTCTTGCCAGTTGACGACAGCGATCCTTGCACGTTGGCCAGCTCGAGCAGCGCGTGCGCCGTGCCCGTCGCGACGCTGGCGTCGAGATCCACGATGCTGCCCGTTTGGTCGGACGAGTTGGTGGAGAGCTGGATGGTGCGGGCATCGACCACCGTGACGAAGTAGGTGATGCCCGAGGTGAGCCCGCCGATGTCGGTGCCGCCACCGGCGTCGTAAACGACGGCCTGCCCATCGCGGAAAGTGTGCAGCGAGTCGAAGTGAATCGCGTTGGCCGTGCTATCGACAATCTGCACCGCCCGAAACGGAGCGCCGATGGCGTGCGCCGTGCCGGTGGCGACTGTCGCATCCACATCGATCCAGACGCCTCGTGCGGCGTCATCGGCGGTCTTTGCCAGCCGGATCACCGTGTCGCTGACGCGGATCACGAAGTATTCGTTCTTGTTGGCCAGCCCGCCAATGCTGTCGCCGCCACCGTTGCTGTAGAAAACCTTCTGGCTGGTGACGAACCCGTGCGGATAGCCCAGGTCGATCGTGTCGACGTCAGCCAGCGGTTTGTCGGCGACGGCGACGGCCGGGGCGATCGCCACGCGGAGCGTGTGGGCCTCACCGGTAGAGTCGGAGCCGTCGATGCCGATGATTGGCAGGGAAGCGGTGAGCAGTTTGATCGTGAAGGGATCGACAGACAGCACGCGATAAACGCCGCCACTCGAGATCCCGCTGCCATCGACGGCACCAGCGACGCCGCTGAAGGCGTACGTGACGATGTCGTCGTCAACAAGCCCGTGGCCTTCGGTGAACGTGATGGTGTTGGCGGCCGCGTCATACGTGGCCTCGGCTTGGCTGAGCGCGAGCGCGGTTTCACCGACGGGCGTCAGCGTCCGGGTGCCGCTGCCCCACGAGCCGGCACCGAGATCGACCACAAGGGGATTCAGATCTGTGGTCCTCATCAGGCGGACCGCCGTATCGCCCACGAGCGACACCGCGTAGCTCGCCCCCTGCGTGAGCCCGGTGATGCCCGTGCCGCCACCGTTGTCGTAGATCACCCGGTCACCGCCACGCAGGCCATGCGCGTAGCCCAGATCGATGGACTCATCGGAGTCGTTGACCACATCCGCGGCCACGAACGCCGCGGCGAAGCCTTGGGCCATCCCGCTGGCCCCTGCCTTCGTGAGGTTGATGACCTCGGGAGTCGCCTTCCGTGCGTTCTCCGGAGTCGTCGCCAGTTGGAAGGCATTCGGATTCGCCGCATCGGGCACGACGTAATAGGTGGCACCGTTGGTGAGCCCGCCGATCGCCGTGCCTCCCCCGGTCCGATAGCGAACGGGTTGACCAAGAACGAAGCCGTGCGGTTGGCCCAGATCGATGCTCTCCGCGGCACTCACCACGGCGGCCGCGGGAGTGAAGGCCCGTCCGAGATTGTGGCTGTTGCCGACCACGCCGGCGGTGTCGAGGGCCAGTCGCAGGCGATGCGCCGTGCCAGATCCGGGATGGGCAGCCCGATCCAGATTGGTCGCGTCGCCGTTGAACGCGTCGGTTGCTGACGGGGCCAGCTTCACCGTCGTGGCATCGACGCGGATCACGGCATACGTCATGCCGCTGACCAGTCCGCCCAGGGCACCCCCACCCCCGGCGTCGTAGACAACGCCATCGCCGGTCTGGAATCCGTGGGCATAGCCAAGGCTGATCGTGTCGGAGGCGTCGCTGATCGCTCCGGCGGCGAAGGCCGGCGCTGCCTGGTTTGCCTCGGCGAGAGACCGAGCCAGTTTCACGCTTGTCGGGCTGATCCACCGCACATGGTAGAGGCCGCCGTCTTGCAGGCCGCCGATCGCGCCGTTGTCGCCCGGATCGCTGTAGCGAACGGTATCCCCGGTGACAAAGCCGTGGGAATACCCGAGATCGATCGTGTCGGCACTGCCGTCGACCCCCGTCGCCGGGGCGAACGCACCGTCTCCGAGTACCGCTTCCTCGTTGCCGATCAGGGCCCGGGTGGTGCGGGTGATGATGTTCGTGCCGACGGTGATCCCGAAGCCGGCGCTCTTGCCGATGGTGATTCCGCCGGCCACGTTCAGATTGAAGACGTCGTCGAAAGCAGTGACATCGACCGTGCCCGCGGATTGGACGACCGCTCCCTCGTCGATGCGGGCGAGCGTGGTGTTTGTGATCGACACGACGTTCGCGACGCCGTTCAGGCCTCCCTTGCTCGACTTGCCGCCCGAGAGCCCCACCGACACGTTCGTCGTCAGCGTCTGGGCATCGACATTCAGGGCAGACGCCTTCACCAACGCACCGGACTCGATGACCGCCGTCGAAACGGCATCGGACTGGACGTAGCCGACCGATCCACCGACGCCTCCCTTGCTGCCGCTGTTGCCGTACACACTATTTTGCGTGTTCCCCCCGACGAGGGCATCGAAGAGCGTCTTGAAGTTGCCGGTGAAATTGGCGACCGCCACGTCCACCTTCGACGTCACATCGACGGTGCCGGGAGTCACGCGGTTTTGGTTGATCTTCGCGCCCGTCTCGATCCGAGCCGTGGCCCCGGAGTCGAGGATCAGCGCGTTGCCGGATAGCGCGATCCCGACCTTGTTGCCCTCCGCCCGGCTCTGGGCCCACGTGGTCACATAGCCGTCGGCCCCGAAATTCGGATCACCGAGATGATTCAGAATGACCCCCAGAAACTGGGTTGACTCCGTGAAGGCATCCTTCTGGTCGCTGCCCCCGTCGACCGTGTTGATCTGTGTCCAGGGCGTTTCGTAGGGAAGTCTGGTCAGCGATGCGACGAGAATCTCGCCGTCCGCATCGACCTCCGCCCCCGCCGCGATCCACGCATTGGCATGGTTGGCGTAGTCGCCGTAGGAGACGCCAACTCCGAATGTGACGCGTCCATCGACGGTCTGCACGTTGGGCTCGTTGAACACGGCCGCCGTGCCCTGGCTCGAAATGTCGGGGCGGTCGAGCGCGTCGGCCCGGACGGTGACATCACCTCCTGCCGACACGACCGCCGTGCCACCGATCCAGGCGTTGGCCGTGGCGTCGGTGTTCGCGATGCCGACCACGATCACCCCCATCGATCCGCCCGCGCCCGACGTTGGCGGTTTTGCGCCCGCAGGGTTCCGCATGCCCGTGGCGATCAAAGCGCCGATGGCCGCCGTTAGGCCGGCACTCCCCGTCAAGGCGTTCGTTCCGACCCGCGCGAGCTGAAGATACTGTGCAGCCTTCTTTGTTTTTTCCGACGCAAAATCGGACTGCCCGGCATCGAAGAGGGCGACTGTCTTGTTCTTGGCGCTCACCGTCTGGGCCAACACCGTCACGTCGCCCGCCGACGCCGTCACCTTTCCATGGACGACCGCATCGGCAGTCGAGGTGGACAGGTTGAGCGTGAAGCCGATTCCCAGAAACTGGTTCCGACTGCTTCCGGTTGCCGCGGAGGACAACGTCCGTTCGCTGCGGGCGATGACATCGACATGGTGGCCCGCGATGATCTCCGCACCGTGATCGACGGTGGCGTAGGCATGCTGCTCGCCCGTGGTGATCGTGACCGTGAAGGAGAACGGGACCTTCGATTGCCCCTTGTTGAAAGACTCACTGATCGAGCTCACGACGGGCAGTTCACGGCCGCCGCGGAACAGCAGGCTCGTGGCGTCAAGCGTGTTGGTGTTGCGGGCATTGATCAGCACGTCGCGGGAGGCCGTGACGACCGCTCCACTGCCGACCTTCACCTCCGACCAGGCGAAGGAGTCGAGGTAGGTGGCCGCAACCCAGGGCCCTACGGTGAAGCTCTTCGCCTCTGACTTCGCGTCGGCTGTCAACACCACGCTACCATTGACGGCCGTGATGTCGGCGTCACCCACGAGCACTTTCGCCGTGGCGTCGGAATCCTGGTAGCCGAAGAAGAGCCGGATGTTCGTCAAAAAGTTCAGTACCGACGCGCCCAAGCCCTTCAACGACTTGAGCCAATAGTCGCCATCTCCCAGTTTCTCGCTCAGGCCGCTGTAAATCGGCAGTTCCGTCTCGTCGAACAGCAGGTTGTTGTCGGCCGTGGCTGTGGCGATGATGTCGCGGCCCTGGATCACGACGCCGTCACGGATCAGGACCTGAGCCTCGACGTCCGATGGACCGTAGGCGACGGCAAACATCTCGTCCCGAGCCTCGAGCCGGATGTCGCCCCCGAGGCCGAGCAGACCGTCGACCTGCACCGTGATGTTGCTGCCGACCGAAAACGAGCCCGGTTCACGGATCGTGATCACCTCGCCGTCGGCATAGCCCGTGCCGCGATCGCGGATCACGACATGCGGCTTGCCAACACCGTCGGTGGTGATGTCGACCCGCAGACCGCTGCCGCCACCAGCCGCAGTTGTGGCCACGCTCTTATAAAACTTGTTCGGCGTCCATGCGTCATCCGGCGTTGACTGGTTGTCGATCCCCGCCGGAATGCCCAGGCTGTCGCCTCCCACGCGAGTGTCATGCGCCAGAAGCTGGCCGCCTGCCTTGATCTCGATCGTCGTGCCGGTGAGGTGGATGTCGCCAGAAGCGCCAGTTGACGTGCCGAGTGGATCCGTGCCGCTGGTCTGTCGGGTGGACAAGACAACGCCCGGATTCACGACGACCGTGCCGCCAACGACTTCGATCGCTCCGCCGGAGGTGCTGACATTGGCGACGAACGTCGTGGTGGCCGAGTCGTCCTCGCCAGTGATCTGAATGCCGGCGCCGGCGGTGGTAACGGCATTGACCAGCAGACTATCGCCACCCGAAAGCCGGACCCGGAGTGTGCCTGCCGGGAGCAGCGACGTGACGCTGGCGGATGCGAAAGCTGCCGTATCATAGTCCCAGAAGCTATTGTTGGCATCAGTGCTCGCGAACGTGATCTGGCCACCCGACTGCGAAAGCGTCAACTCATCGTCGAAGGCGCTGCCCCGAAAGCTGACTTCCCCGGTAACGCTCGTGTCGGCGAAGAGCGGCGACTCGAGGCCGCTGAACGTGATTGCGGGATTGCCAAACCCCGTGATGGCACCGGCGGCGATCGTCCCGCCTCCCGTGCCGTCGGGGCTGATGATCGCGAGCAAGCCGGGGCTGTCGGAATCCTCGATCGCGAGACCGTCGTGGCCGCCGGAACCGCCGGAGATCGCGCCACTCAGGCTGCCACCCGCCCGAATGATGAAGCCGTCTTCGTTGTCGGCAGCGCCAACGAGGTTTTCGAAGCCCACGAAGGCGACATCGGTCAGCAGGCCGGCGATCACCCCCCGCACCGTGCCGCGGTTGGCCCCCGTGATCTCCCAGCGAGCATCGCTATCGGGCCCTTGCAACGTGTCGGCCTGCCCACTGCCGGTGACTCGCTGGATGCCGAACAGGCCCGTCGCGGCGGCCGTGCTCGCGCCCGCCCCGAGCCTGACCGTGACGGCGGTCGACGATGCTGCGTGGTCAAGTGTGTTTTCACCCAGCCCACCAACGATCGTGCCCGACACGCCCGCGCCGTCGGCGATCACGAAATCATCCCGACTGTCGCCCCCGAAAAGGTTTTCGAACGACACGAACAGGACCTCTCCGTACGTCTCATTGTCGTCGAGCGATGTCACGCTGCCGGCAGCGGCCCATGGATTTGCACCGAGGCCGACGACGTTCAATCGGGCTTCCTCGGAATACAGCCGGATCACCTTCGCATCGACCACCTCGACGTAATAGGTCGTCCCGGAGACCAGGCCGCTCGTATCCGCCGTACTGAGGTTGGTCATGTAGACCATCACCTGCCCGCTGACGAGATTGTGCTCGGCCACGAAACGCAGGGTGTGCGCAGTGCTGTCAACGACGACTGTGCCGTTGAGTGTCGCTGTGACCCGGCTGGTGGTGACCACACGGCCGGCATTCTGCGCAGACAGTGTCCACACATTGTCGTCGCCAAAGCCGACCAACGTGTCGCTGCCGCTGCCGCCGATGACGCGATCGATCGTCGCAACCGCATCTCCGAAACTGACGGTCACCGCCACCGAGACGCTGCTGTAATCGACCGTATCGAAGCCCCCGACGCCGCCATCAACCGCAGCCCGCACGTCGGTCGCGACGCCATTGACGAGCGCCTCCACCGCGGAGTTTCCGGCGAATGAAAAGGTGTCGGCGTCGTCGCCGCCGACCAGCGATTCAATCGACCCGAAGGAGACGGCTGAAATCGCTGCCCCTGCATCGAGGGTTCCGGCGTAGGCGGTGGCAACGACCCAGTTGTGTGAAGCGCCGTCGCGGGCCTGGAGTTCGTCTTTCCCGCCGCCGCCGTCCACCGTCAGCGAAACACTCGCGGTCGCGATCGACCCAACAAGAAGCACGTCTGCATCGTCACCCAGATCGACCCGCATGGATCCTGTGGCGGGCCTCGTCGCTTTCAGCTCTGCAACGAGGCCGGGGGTCGCCGCAGCATCGTCATAGAATTTTCCGGCGTTGCTCGTCAGGACGATCTGCCCCGCCACAGCCGGGTCGTCCGCAAGCGTCCACATGTCTCGCAGCGGGCTGCCGTGGATCACGAGCGATGTGAGGTTGCCAGCCAGAACGGATTCGAGGCCGGCGTAGGTGATCGCCTTACCATGCACTGTGGCGGTGTGGCTCCCCGCGGTCGATCTCGGATTGAGCCGGGAGTAACTGCCGTCTTCCGCATAGACGATGATTCCATCGACGCCACCAACCCCTCCGCTCAGCGTGCCGCTGATGCTGCCTTCGCCTTCGATGATGAAGAAATCGCTTCCGGCATCCGAGCCCGTGATGTTCTCGATGCCTGAAAACTCGACGACGTCTTCGATGAATCCAGAATCGGCGCCGCTGATCTGCCACACCGCGTCGCTTGCCGAGCCGATCAGGGTGTCGCTGCCAGCCCCGCCGACGACACCTGTGACATTCCGCACTCCGCCCGTGCCGGTGGCCGTCTGGGCCGCAAGGTTGACCGTCACCGCCGACTCATACGCCGAGTAATCGAGGGCATTGCTTCCCAGGCCGCCGTCCAGCTTGCCTGTGAGGGAGGCTCCGTCGGCGAACGTGAAGACGTCGATGCCCGTGCCGCCGACAATACTCTCCACAGACGTAAACTCGATCGCCTCCCCGAGCGTGCCGGCATCGGCCAAGGTCTCTCCGAGGCCGATGTTCCAGGCATTGTCGGCGACCGTGCTCAGAATCGTGTCGCTTCCACCGCCACCGTCCACCGCCACCGCTGGAATCGTCACGTCGCCGAACGTGAAGGCATTGTCCGACACGCCGCCGGTCA
>CALAHA010000166.1 GCA_937891565.1 uncultured Ilumatobacter sp.
ACCGTGACGCAGCTGAGCGCTACCCCCGTAGGGAGGTCGCCATGGCGACAGTGATGAAGTCAACGACGATTCCCGCCTCGGTTGATGCAGTGTGGGCGGTGCTTGCCGACTTCGCCGCCATCAGCCAGTGGGCGCCGAATGTCGACCACTCATGCCTGATGTCGGACCAGACCGAAGGTGTTGGCATGGTCCGACGCATCCAGACGGGTCGGACCACGGTCGTCGAAAGAGTCGAACACTGGGAGCCCGGCGCGGCGCTGCGATACGCCATCACCGGCCTGCCACCGATTGTCCGGTCGGTCACGAACCAATGGTCAATCGAATCACACGGTGATGCCACCACTGCCACGCTCACCACCGAGATCGATGCCGGGCCACGGCCGCCGCAGCAGGCCATCGCCAAGGCTGTCGGCCGCAAGCTCGGTCAGGCATCCGACGAGATGCTCGCTGGCCTGGCGAAACATTTCTCCGCATCACCTGAACAGCCCGAACACCCGGGACAGCCCGGACAGGAGCAGCACGCATGACGCGCCCCGACGTGATCATCATCATGACCGACGAAGAACGGGCCATCCCGCCCTACGAGGCCGACGATGTCCTTGCCTGGAGGCGCGACACCCTCAGCGGTCGCCGGTGGTTTGACGAGAATGCCGTGAACTTCAACAGGCACTACACCGGATCGTTGGCCTGCGTGCCCAGCCGCCCAACGATCTTCACCGGCCAGTACCCCGATGTTCACGGCGTCACGCAGACCGATGGGCTCGGCAAGATGGCCGACGATTCCCGGCTTCGCTGGCTTCCCGAGGGCGAAGTGCCAACGCTCGGCAACTGGTTCCGTGCTGCTGGTTACGACACGCACTACGACGGCAAGTGGCACGTCAGCCATGCCGACCTGCACCATGTTGGTGGGGCGAACGATGGCAGCCGGGTCGAGACCAACGACAGCGAGGGCAATGTTGATGCAGCGGCGGTTGAGCAGTACCGCGCCGCTAATCCGCTCAACGCGTTTGGTTTCGACGGTTGGATCGGCCCCGAACCGCACGGTGGCGACCTCGCCGACAGTGGGGTTCGACGCGACCCCCTGATTGCAGCCCGGGTCGTCAGCTGGCTCGAAGATCGCTACGCCCGACGTGCCGCCGGTGACGCCAATGCACAACGTCCGTTCCTGCTCGTGGCGAGCTTCGTCAACCCGCATGACATCGTGCTCTTCCCTGCATGGGCGCGACGTGGCAACCCGCTCAATGCTGGCCCGCTTGACCCACCGCACGTACCGGAAGCGCCGACAGCTCACGAGGATCTTGCACGTAAGCCCGCGGCCCAGATTGCGTACCGCGAGACCTACCCGTCGGGCTACGGGCCGATCCGCGCAGTCGCAGCGACCTATTCGAAGAAGGCGCAGGCATATCGCGACTTGTACTACCGGTTGCATGCCGAGGTCGACGGCCCCATTGACCAGGTTCGTCGTGCGGTCACCGCCTCGGTCGATCAGGGCGGCAACGACAGCGTCATCGTGCGCACCTCCGACCACGGCGATCTTCTCGGCGCCCATGGCGGCCTGCACCAAAAGTGGTTCACCCTCTACGACGAGGCAACCCGCGTGCCCTTTTCGATCGCTCGAGTTGGCGCAAACCCGACAACCGGCACGTCGATCGAGGGTGCGCCGACTTCTCACGTCGACATTGTCCCGACCCTCCTTGCAGCGGCAGGTATCGATGAGGCGATCGCCGCCAACGTCTTGCAGTCCGACTTCAGCGAGGTCCATCCGCTGCCGGGCCGAAACCTGATGCCGGTGGTCGACGCACCCGACACCGCGGACCCTGATCGGGCGGTGTACCTGATGACCCGCGACAACACGCTCGAGGGTGATTCGGGAGCATCTGGTCTCGCTCGCCGACTGGGCCGGACCACCAACCCTCCGGCGCCGTTGCGCATCCAGGTGCCCGCACACGTGGCATCCAACTTTGAGGGGCTCGTGATGCGCGTTCCCGCCGATGTCGATGGCGCCGGGAACTTATGGAAGCTCGTGCGCACGTTCGACGATCCCGACACGTGGACTGAACCTGGCGTCCGGCACCTCGCTGGGTCGGGGCCCGGAGGTAATGAGTACCGCATGGTTGCGCTTCCCGACCAGTGGGAGTTGTACGACCTCGACGCTGACCCGATCGAAGCAGCAAATCGCTGGAACGACGAATCGACATCTGACGTGTTTGTGCAGATGCGAACCGCATTGCAAACCGAACGTGCCCGGGCTGTGCCCGAGCGCAACACTCCGTGGCCGTATGCGTCACGCCAACCCACCGCTGGAGCCCCCATGAAGAAAGCACCCCCACCCGCCCGCCTACTCCGCAAGGTCCTGCAGCGCGCTGGCCTGCACCCGGAAGATCTGGATGCCACCACCTTCGATCTCGCCGGCAAGCGTGCATTGATCGTTGCGACGAACACCGCCGTGATGGACATCGGCAAGCCGACTGGCGTGTTCGCCAGCGAGATGACCGTCCCGTACTACGCCTTCCTCGATGCCGGCATGGCGGTCGACGTGGCGAGCCCGCTTGGTGGCGTGGTTCCGGTCGACCCGCAGTCGATCAAGCCGGTCATTCGATGCGCCGACGACGACCGCTTCCTCGCTGACGACGACTTCAAGGCCAAGGTCACCAAGTCGCTCGCCATTGCCGATCTCGACATGGACGACTATGACGTCGTGTTCCTCGCGGGCGGCTGGGGTGCCGCCTTCGACTTCGGCTTCTCCGCAGCGCTGGGCGACAAGATGACCGAGGCCAATGCCGCCGGATTGGTGATGGGCGGAGTGTGCCACGGGCCGCTCGGCCTCCTCAACGCGAAGGCGGCCGATGGCAGCCCACTCGTCGACGGTCGCAAAATCTCTGCAGTCACCGACAAGCAGGTCAAGGAACTCGGCATCCAGTCGACGCCACATCATCCGGAGCGCGAACTGCGCGGTGCTGGCGCGGCTTTCGAGAGCCAGACCAGGCGACGCGACCCGCTCGCCAATCATTGGGTCGTCGACGGCAACATCGTCACCGGCCAGAACCAGAACGCCGGGCCGATGGTGGCGCGCGAAATGATGCAACTCCTCGTCGCCCAGACATCTCCTTCAAGCACAGCACCCACAGCACCCATCGAACTTGCCGACACCGGCCAGAAAGCGAGTAGTTCATGAGCAACACGGTTCGCTACGGAACACCGAATACGGAATACGCAATGTCGATGGCGATGATGTCGCCCGAAGATGACGGCCCAGTGTGGATGGTCAACCTGATGAAGTATCGCGCGGTCGCCGACTACGCCGACGGCCGCGAGTCAGCAATCAGCGGGCGTGATGCCGATGACGCCTACTCGCCACTCGACTCGCTCGCCGCTGTCGGTGCTGCACCGGTGTTCTTCGGTGACGTCGATCAGCAACTGCTGGGTGACGCAACCACATGGGACCGCATCGGCGTCGTGAAGTACCCGACGCGCAGGGCATTCATCGACATGCAGTCGCTCCCGAGTTTCCAGAAGTCGCATCACCACAAGGACGCTGGGATGGAGTCGACCATCGTGATTGGCACGCAACCGATGGAGATGCCGACCCCACCGGAAGGGTTCGAGCAGGCCGACTGGGCTGACGTACCCCACCCGCCGACCGATGACGACGGTCCGGTCGTGGTCGTCCATGTCCTGCGCTTCCATGACAACCCGCAAGGCGCAGCGGCGGCCAACAAGACGCCCGACCAGATGGAGCAGTATTCGACCGAGGCTGCCAAGGTGGCGCTCGGTCACGGTGTTCGGATCAGTGGCTGGTTCGCCGTCGAAGACACGATCATCGGCGACGGTCGGGCATGGCATCAGGTCCGCTTCAACGAGTTCCCGAGTAAGGCAGCATTCATGGCCGTCGTTATGGACCCAGCCCGCCTCGAAGCGCAGAAGAATCACCGCGAAGTCGCCATTGCCGACACGTACACGATGATCGTGCGCGCCCGACTGAACGAACTCGAAGCATCGATCGAATCATGAGGGGCGACGCGTGAGGCCGCAGCATCCGCTGCTGGCAGGCACGACGACCTCGTCTGAACGACCGATCGTTATTCGCGGGGCGTATAGCTCGCCCTACAGCCTCAAAATGCGCGCAGTGCTGCGTTACCGGCACATCCCGTTTCGGTGGCTACGCAAGCAGTACGCGGCGCTCGACGACGCCGATCGTGTGATGGTCGATGAGCTTCTCGCCGGCACCGGCTGTGACGTCACGGTTTTGGTTCGGTGGCCACAACTGCGTCGATTGCGGCAATCGCCATCACCCGCAACAGTGACACCATGGTGGTTGGTGGCGTGCGGGGGGTGGTGGGTGTGGAGTTGATCAGACCCATCACGGCATGGACCGCAAGCCGGGCGATCGGTGGCGTGAGGTCTGGTCGACGGCCGATGACCGCATCGACCCAGATGTCGATGTACTGCCGCTGCAGAGCGAGGACGCGCTCCTGGTCCTCGGGCGTCGCGCTGTTGAGGTCGCGATAGGCGACCGAGATCAGCGCACGGTGGTCGACGGCGAAGTCGATACGAGCGGCGATCAGTTCTTCGAGCAGGATGTCGTGTGCGACCGAGTCGCGCAGCACACGGGCGCCGGCGAGCAGGTGGTGTGTGGTGCCGACGAGCATCTCGCC
>CALAHA010000167.1 GCA_937891565.1 uncultured Ilumatobacter sp.
GCCCAAGTGGAGCCCCAGCCGACGACGAGGACATCGGCATCAGCGTCTCCGTGCACTTCGGCGAGTGGGATGTCTTCGGCGATCTTGGTGATCTTGGCGGCTCGCAGTTTGACCATGAGCTCGTGGTTCTCGGGCGTGTAGTCGATGTTGCCTGTTCCATCTTTTTTCTCGAGGCCACCGACGCGGTGCATCAACCCGGGTGTGCCGGGGATGGCCCACGGCCGAGCGAGGTTTTCGTCGCGCAGGTACGGCCAGAAAACTTCGTTGCCGTCGTCGTCGACGTGGTTCATCTCGGTGGCGAACGGCACCGAGATGTCAGGAAGCGAAGCCAGGTCGGGCAGAAGCCACGGCTCTGATCCGTTGGCGAGGTACCCGTCGCTCAGCAGTAAGACCGGAGTGCGGTACTTCAGGGCGATGCGCGCCGCTTCGATCGCGGCATGGAAGCAGTGGGCTGGGCTGTACGACGCAACGATCGGCAGAGGGGCTTCGCCGTGACGCCCGTAGAGCGCAATGTTGAGATCGGACGCTTCGGTTTTTGTCGGCAGCCCAGTGGAGGGCCCACCACGTTGAATGTCGACGATGACCATTGGTAGTTCGATAGCGAACGCGAGTGAGATCGTCTCGCTTTTCAGCGCCAACCCCGGCCCGCTCGTCGTGGTGACCGCAAGATGTCCGGCAAACGCAGCACCAAGCGCAATACCGACTGCGGCGATTTCGTCTTCGGCCTGCAGAGTTCGCACGCCGAAGTGTTTGTGTTTGGCGAGTTCGTGGAGAATGTCACTCGCCGGCGTGATTGGATATGACCCGAGCGTGAGCGGAAGGTTGGCTTGCTGGGCGGCAGCGATCAGCCCCCACGACAGCGCCATGTTGCCAGTGATGCTCGTGTACTCACCCGACGGCAGTTTGGCCGGACGGACTTCGTAGCGATGGCCGACCGCCTCGGTGGTCTCGCCGAAGTTGAAGCCGGCCTGAAAGGCCGCTTTGTTGGCGCCGGCGACCTGCTCGTTTTTGCCGAACTTCGCGTCGATCCACTCTTCGGTCGGCTCGGTTGGCCGGGTGTACATCCACGACACGAGGCCGAGTGCGAAAAAGTTCTTCGATCGTTCGGCATCACGCGGTTTGACACCAAGTGGTTCGCACACCTTCTTGGTGAGGCTGGTCATGGGCACCTTCAACACCCGGTATCCGTTGAGTGTGTCGTCGTCGAGCGGGTTGACGGCTTCACCGTTGGCGTCGAGGTAGCCGGCCTTGATGAGGTTTCGGTCTCCGAATGCATCCTCGTTAATGATGACCGTGCCGCCGGTTTCGAGGCGGTGGAGATCGGCCTTGAGCGCTGCCGGGTTCATTGCGACCAGGACGTTTGGGTCGTCACCCGGCGTGGTGATGTCGTGGTCGGCGATGTTGACCTGGAATGCCGACACGCCGTTGACCGTGCCGGCAGGCGCACGGATCTCGGCCGGGAAGTCGGGCATCGTCGACAGGTCGTTGCCGAAGGATGCGCTCACGGAGGTGAAGCGGTCGCCAGTCAACTGCATGCCGTCGCCGGAGTCGCCCGCAAACCTCACGATGAGGTGGTCAAGTACGCGATCGCCGTCGGCCACATCGGGTCGATCGATGGTGTCCGTCATGTGTGTGCCCCCATTGGCTATGTAGGTGGATCGACCATTGCCCCCAATGTCGACCCGGTGCCCGGCACCGTTGCCGGTCGTGCTTGATAGGACCGTAGCACCTGGGTGTGGGTACAGATGGCAGAGCTCATCGGCGGGGATACTGGGGAGTACCGTTGCTCTTTGACGGCGGGTGCCGCATACGCAAAGGCCCCCCATTTCGGCAGAATCGTCTCGTTTCTCTTAAGCCAATCTCTGAACCTGCCCATGCTTCCTGGTGCAGATTTTCGTGAAGTCGTTCACCGGCAAGACGATCACCCTCGATGTCGAACCCAGCGACGTCATCGCTGTCGTCAAAAATAAAATTCAAGAGGTGGAAGACATTCCGCCTGAGGATCAGGTCCTCATCTTCGCTGGCAAGGAGCTCGAAGACGACAGCACGCTCTCGGACTACAACATCCAAAAAGAGTCGACGCTTCACCTCGTTCAGGCCACCGCGGTGACCTCGACCACCGTCGCACCCACGACGACCACGACCAGCGCGCCGACCACGACGGTCGCCGTACCGCCTACGCTCAACCCGGTGACCGAACTCCCTGCGACCGGGCCGGCATCGGGATCGTTCGTGACTCTCGCCATCGCTGCTGTCGTCGTCGGAGCGATGATCCAGCGCATTGCGCGACGCGCTCCAGCCGCCGACTGAATCGAGGCTGGCAGCGGATGCCGACCAGATCGCTGCGGTGCAAGCACTGCTCCGCTGAAGATCGGTACAGTCGTTCCTATGAAGAAATCCGTCATTTCCGCTGGCGTTGTTTTCTCGCTGCTTGCGGCAACCGGATGCGGTGCAGGCAACGACTCGCCGCCACCGGCCGGTGGGATTAACGGGCCAGCGATCGTCGACCCGAACGTCGAAATCCGTCCGGCGAGCGACTCCGGCGACTGACGCGGGCGACTAGGTTCGTTACGAGATGGCGACGCTTCGATTCAGCTTCGGCACGATGGGCTCAGGAAAGAGCACCGTTGCGCTGCAGATCCACCACAACCTGGCGAACCGCCAGCTGTTCGGGCTGTTGCTGACGACCCTCGATCGCGAGGGGAAACAGGTCACGAGTCGCCTCGGTGTCGCAGCGCCGGCGATCGAAGTGGCACCGGATCTCGATATCTACTCGCTTGCCGTTGCCAACTGGCCGATCCACTACATGGTCTGCGACGAAGCACAGTTCTATACCGAGGCGCAGTGCGAGCAGTTGGCCCGGGTCGTCGACGATCTTGAAGTCGACGTGTATGCGTTTGGTCTTCTTACCGACTTCAGAGGCAGGCTCTTCGCCGGGTCGCAGCGCATGCTTGAACTCGCCGACGAGCACAGTCCGCTCCAGGTCGAGGCGCGCTGCTGGTGCGGTGCTCGCGCCACACACAACGGCCGCGTCGTCAACGGCGTGGTCGTCTACGAAGGTGACACCGTCGTCGTTGGCGACACGCGCAACACCGATGCGCAGCCGCTCTTCGGCGACTCTGTTCGCTACGAGCTGCTCTGTCGGAGCCACTTCCACAACGGCGAACTCGGCGACTGAACCGTTTCAGACCCGCTGCTGATCGGCCAACCTGCAGCCCAAAGCGATGCCAGCGGCAAGCGACATGCCTCCGAGCCGGAAGAAGATCGAGTCCAGTTCGAGTTGGCCAGTGCGTGTGGCGACTTCGATGATCGCCGCCAATCCGATGAAGACCATCGAAATGGCGATGCCGGCAATGACACGCAGCAAACTATCGAGCCACGCATCGCGTTGAGCAGAACCGGCCAGCCACGTCGTCCCAATCGCCACCGCTGCGGCAGGAAAGAGCACAATCAGATTCGGCGGCAGAATGAGGAAACTTAAAACTTCGATGCGTTGGTCCCACACAGTCGCGAATCGGGTTCCGTCGACGGTGCGGACACGTTCGAACTGGAACAGGATGAAGCCGAACTGCCCACCGAGCAATAACCAGCCGACGACGGTGAGTTGTTGGATGAGCGCCAGGTCCGAGCGCTCGGCGGCGTCAGACCCAGGCACAGTCGAGCCGCTTGATACCGTTGATGAAGTTGCTCTGCAGGTACGCGGGTTCGCCCGTGATGCGCAGCGACGGAAGGCTGCGATGGATCTCATCGAACATCATCGTCATCTCCCGACGTGCGAGGTTCGCTCCGAGGCAGAAGTGTGAGCCGCCAGCACCGAAGCCGACCTGTGCAGGCTGCATTGAGCGAACGATGTCGAAGCGGTGCGGGTCGTTGAAGACGCGCTCGTCACGGTTGCCCGAGTT
>CALAHA010000168.1 GCA_937891565.1 uncultured Ilumatobacter sp.
CGCTCGGGTCGCATTGGCAACCTGACGAGGCCCTGCTTCGCCGCGTAATTGCCAGTTCAGCTCAGCACATTGCGCAATTCCGGTCGCACCGAGCGGATGGCCCTTCGAGATCAGGCCGCCTGACGGGTTGACGACCCAGCGGCCACCGTAGGTCGTGGATCCGTTTTCGATAAGTTCGGCACCGCGACCGACCTCGCACATGTTGAGCGCCTCGTAGGTCAGCAACTCGTTGGGCGAGAAGCAATCGTGCAGCTCGATGACCTGGACATCAGCCGCGTCGAAACCGGCCATGTCGTATGCCGACCGTGCGGCTGCTGCAGACATGTCTGCGCCGACGATGGTGCGGGCGTCGTCGGTGTCGAATGACGATGCGAAGTCGGTGGCCATGGCCTGGCCCGCGATGCGCACCGCTTGATCACCCAAATCGAACTTGGCAACGGCGTCTTCGCTCATCAGGATTGCAGCGGCCGCTCCGTCGGAGGTCGGCGAGCACTGCAACCGCGTCAGTGGCCCGTCGACGTGCGGCGAGGCAAGAATTTCGTCGAGCGTGTACACGTCTTGGAACTGGGCGTAAGGGTTGTTGGCCGAATGCCGGTGGTTCTTTTCGGCAACCTTTGCGAAGTGCTCTGGTGTCGACCCATATCGACGCATGTGATCTTCGGCAGCGCGCGCCCACATCTGCGGAGCAACGGGGCTTGGAGTCTCGTCGTGCAGCGCGTGCAGGCTCGCGATGTGGCGGTCGAGCGGCGCTGTTCGACCTTCTGAGCTGAGGTCAAGTGAACCTCGCTGCATTTTTTCGAATCCGACCGCCATGGCGACCTCGGCAAGACCACCAGCAATCATCTGGCGGCAATACATCAACGCCGTCGAGCCGGTCGAGCAGTTGTTGTTCATGTTCACCACCGGAATGCCCGAAAGACCCAGTTCATAAACGGCTCGCTGTCCCGCTGTCGAGTCGCCGTAGACGTAGCCAACGCCAACCTGTTCGATCTCTTCGTAGCCGATTCGGGCGTCTTCCAACGCTTTGGTTCCAGCCTCTCTGACCATGTCGGGATAATCCCAGTCACGGCGACCGGGCTTCTCGAACTTCGTCATTCCGACGCCAACGACGTACACGTCACGTGCCATAATCTCTCCTTCATATCCGGCGGCGGCTGCCGCTGCTGCTGCTGGGCTTCGCGCCGGGCTGGGTTCCCAGACAGTGACGTCGAAGCAGGGTGGCGCATCACCGCGACCTTACAAACCCGACAATGTGTTTGCGAAGCGGGACCGGCGCGCAAGGTGGGGCACCCCCCTGCAGTCGTGGGCGCAGGCAAGGCGGCCCGTCGGCCTGCGATCCGCAGCGATCCGCGTCCGAAATGTCAGACAGCCGCGGTGGGGTCAATGGTGTTCCGCCACGAATGTTGCGGCGCGAACCCCACCAGGCGTTTCGCTTTGTCGTTCGCGTAGAACGTGCCGTACTCGGCGAGGTCGCCTCGTTTCGGAACGCCCGCGTAGAAGCGGTCGTAAACCTCCGCGCTCGCGATGCCGACGGAGGTGTCGTCGTTGGACACGTTGAAGACCTCATAGCCGAGCCCATCGGTACGCAAGCAGCAGTCGACCATGTGGCCCAGATCGCGTGCGTCGATGTAGGCAAAGATGTTCCGACGACGCAGCGCAGGATCGGCCACGAACGCCGGGAATTTGGTCGCGTACTCATGAGGCTCGATCACGTTGTTGATCCGCAGCCCATAGATGTCGATGCCCGAGCGCGCCTGAAACGACCGAGCAGTTGCCTCATTGACCACCTTCGACATCGCATAACTGTCTTGCGGGACCGTCGGATGGTCTTCGTCGACCGGGATGTACTCCGGGCGCACCTCGCCGTCGGCGAAACACACGCCATATGTGGTCTCCGAACTCGCAAACACAACCTTCGCAATACCGAGCTTCACTGCAGCGTCGATCACGTTGTACGTACTGAGTGCGTTCACCCGGAATGTCTCGTTGTCTGGCCGAATCAGGATGGCTGGCACCGCTGCGAAGTGAACGACAGCGTCATACCGCGGGACTCCAGTACCAGCCTCGAGTTCATCGCGGTGTGCGTACGCAGACAGCGCGTTGAACACCTGACCGGCGTCGGTGAGGTCGACCCGCAGATCGGGCACACCTGCAATACCGGCCGGGACAAGGTCGACATTGGTGACCTGATGCCCGCATTCGACGAGGTGCTCAATGGCGTGACGGCCAGCCTTGCCACTGCCGCCGGTGAAGAGGATTCTCATAGCTCCGACCGTACCGGTAGGAACCCACGCGAGCTCAAGCTACCCACTTCGACCAGCTGACTTTGCACGGCTATCGTCCTGCGAATGGGCGTATCGTGAACGTGACCTCGCGCAGCGCGTTCCGTGGCGAGCCCGCACACGCTGCGTCTGGCGCAAGCAAGGCAGGGCTGAACAGCCTGAGCCAATCGATGGCCGTCGCACTCGCG
>CALAHA010000169.1 GCA_937891565.1 uncultured Ilumatobacter sp.
GAGCCTTCTTCGCGGGAGCCTTCTTCGCGGGAGCCTTCTTCGCGGGAGCCTTCTTCGCGGGAGCCTTCTTGGCTGCGATCTTCTTGGCCGGAGCCCTTTCGACCGGGGCCTTTTTGGCCGCGACCTTCTTGGCCGCGACCTTCTTGACTGCGACCTTCTTGACTGCGACCTTCTTGACTGTTGCCTTCTTGACTGCTGCCTTCTTGACTGCTGCCTTCTTGGCCGGCGGCTGCTTGGCCGCCACCTTCTTGGCGGGAGCGTTCTTAGTCTGCACGATCGCCTTCTGCACGGTCGCCTTCTTGGCCGGAGCCTTCTTCGCTCCCGCTTTGCCCGCTGCCTTCTTTCTGGAAGGGGCTTGTGGCTCACTCATCACGTCAGCAGTGGCGCCATCGGTCTCGTCGTCCTCTGCTGCCTCGGCTGCTGCTTCGGTGATCGCCCGATGAGCTAACTCGGGGACGGCGCAGTCGATGCTGCGACGTGAACCATTGAAGCTCACGACGACAAGCGTGACCGACGAGTCGATCTTCATGATCGATTTTGCACTACGCGGTGTGGGCGAGGCCATCATTCGGAGCGGGACATAACCCCGCACACCGGTGCCAGCAATCGTGATGTAGGCCCCGTGCGATGAGTACGCGTCGACGGTGCCGTTGATGCTCGTTCCGATCGGGTGATGCTCGACAAACTCAAGGAATGGGATCAGTTCGTTCACCGGGTCGCCGCCTCTGGGCGCTGCGCTGACCTCCGCCTTCGGCTCGCTCTGACGCGCTGCAGTCTGCTTGCGCGCTGGCGGCGGTGTCTTCGGAACCGGCATCGGTGCATTTGCGTCGACGCTGCCCACGCGTGCCTGGTTGTCGTCTTGCTTTGTGCGACCACGGCCACCACGTGATCGACCGCCGCCGTTACTGCTGCTGCTCCCGGAGCCGCGAGTGGCCTTGCGGCTGACCGGACCACGAACCGGGGTGCGCGCCACCCACACCCAGCCGACATGCGGCACCGGCTTGCCGCCAATCAGGCGGCCTTCGTCGAAGAGCCATTCGTATTGGCCGTGGAACTCCTGGAAGGAATCATTCGACAACACCGTGGAGTTGGCCTTGTTGGCAATGCCCAAAACGAATGCGTCACCGCGACCGACAGCGCCGGCTGGCGGTGCAACAAGCTCGTTGTTCGCGATGCCCTCTTCAAACTCCTTCGTCTCTTTCTTGTCGATCCGGTGTCCGAAAGTCGCGTCGACCACAACCGTGATCTCGGTGTCGGGGTTGTCTTCCATGAAGCTCATGACGGCTTCGTTCAGCTGCTGGAGGCTAGGCAGCGACCGGCCTTCGGTCGCTAGATTCGACCCGTCGACCACGACGTGGGCTGGGCCGTTATTGGCATTCATTATCAGTTGTCTCGTTCCTGTTGACGGGGCTCAACCATTCGAGCCTCCGTGTCGCCGATTGCGGCGAGCTGCACACTGTGTCGATCATCGCTGCGGGTACCGGTCGTGTTCGCACCAGGTGACCCGAAGTCGAATCGAGACTTTGTACTCCCCCATCGTAGGCTCTCGAACCATGCCGACCCCAACCATTGTGCGCGCAGTTTTTTGGGACTTCGGTGGAGTCGTGCTTTCCAGCCCCTTCGATGCCTTCAATACGTACGAAGAAACTCACTCTCTACCGAGCAACTTCATCCGCTCGGTCAACACCCACAACCCCGACTCAAATGCGTGGGCGCTGCTTGAGCGAAACGATGTCGGGCCCAACGAGTTCGACTCCCTCTTTGCCACCGAGTCCGAGGCGCTCGGCCATCGGGTTCCTGGTGCCGACATCCTGGCGCTCCTTTCCGGATCGGTCCGCCCCGAAGTCGTCATCGCGCTCGACGCAGTGATCGCAGCCGGCTACATCACGGCATGCCTCACAAACAATGTGGTCTCTGACGACACCGCAACACAACGCCGCCCCGACGTGGCCGAAGTGATGGCGAAGTTCGACCACGTGGTCGAGTCGAGCAAGGTCGGTGTGCGTAAGCCCGAACCTCGCTTCTATGAGATTGCGTGCGAACTCGCGGGTGTCGAGCCGACCGAATGCGTCTTTCTCGACGACCTTGGGATCAACTTGAAGCCTGCGCGGGCGATGGGCATGCAAACCATCAAGGTCGCCAAACCTGGCCCGGCGCTCGACGAGCTTGCGTTGATCCTCGGAATTTCGCTTTCCGCCTGACCAAATTAGTCCTCGGTCGTCGCGAACAGCTGATCCATGAGCTGAGCAAGTTCTTGGTCGTGGATCGCCTTGCTACCCGTAGCGGGGCTGCCCGACGGGGCGCGAGCTACGTGGCGAAGGTCGTAGCCCTCCTCTTTGATGCGCCACACATTGTGCTCGATGAAGTTCCACGCGCCCATGTTCTCGGGCTCTTCCTGCAGCCAACGAAGTTCTTTTGCATTCGGGTACTTCTGCAACAAGTCGCGCATCTGCTCGGTTGGCAGCGGGTACAGCTGCTCGATGCGAACAATGGCAACGGCGGCGTTGCGCTGGTCGCGTTCGGCTATCGCGTCCCAGGCAACCTTGCCTGAGCAAAATACGATACGCGTGACTGCGTTGGCGTCGACTACGCCCGGGTCGTCGAGCACCTCGCTGAACGATCCGGTCGTCAACTCGTCAACAGACGAGCGAGTCTGCTTCATCCGCAGACCAGACTTCGGCGAGAACACGATCAGCGGCGTGTTGCGTTCCGAATGCACCTGGCGACGCAGCAAATGGAAGAAGTTGGCCGCCGTGGTTGCATTGACTATCTGCATGTTGTCTTCAGCAGCCAACGTGAGGAATCGCTCGATGCGTGCCGAGCTGTGCTCCGGGCCCTGCCCCTCGTAGCCGTGCGGCAGCAGCAGAACAACACCGTTCTGCTGCTTCCACTTGTCTTCGGCGGCAACGATGTACTGATCGATGATGATCTGCGCGCCGTTGACGAAGTCACCGAACTGCGCTTCCCAGAGGACGAGGGCGTCACGGTTGGCATGGGAGTAGCCGTACTCGTAGCCCATTGCTGCGTACTCGGAAAGTAGCGAGTCAAAGACCCAGAAGTTTGCCGAGGCATCGTCGAGGTTGTCGAGTGGAATCCACGGGCTGCCAGTGTTGTAGTCAATCAATGCAGCGTGGCGATGGCTAAACGTTCCGCGACGCGAGTCCTGACCGGCGAGCCGCACCGGGTGGCCTTCTTGCACGAGTGAGCCGTACGCCATTGCCTCGGCGAGCGCCCAGTCAACTTCGCCTTCTGCGTACATTTTGGCACGCGTTTCGAACTGCTTGCCAAGCTTCGGGTGGACGGTAAAACCCTCGGGGTAGTCGGTCAGCTTGTTGAAGATGCTGTCGAGCTTTGCTCGGTCGACACCGGTCGGGATATGCGGCAAGACACCGAGCGGCTTCGGCGGGCGGGCGGCAGTCACGTCACCCGGATCTTGAGCTCGGGTCTCGTCAAGCGCTGTTTGCAACTTGTCGTGGAAGTCACTGAGCGCCTGCTCAGCTTCGTCGATTGTGATGTCACCGCGGCGGACCAGCGTCTCGACGTACAGCTTTCGGACCGTGCGCCGTTCGGCAATCGCCTTGTACATCAGCGGCTGGGTATACGACGGATCGTCACCCTCGTTGTGTCCGTGACGGCGGTAGCAGACCATGTCGATGACAATGTCTTTGTGGAATTCCTGGCGGTATTCCCAGGCGAGTCGCGCGACCTTGACGCAGGCTTCGGGGTCGTCGCCGTTGACGTGGAAGATTGGGGCCTGCACGGTCTTGGCGACATCGGAGCAGTACAGCGACGAGCGTGAGAACTCAGGCGACGTGGTGAAACCAATTTGGTTGTTAATAATCAGGTGGATCGTGCCGCCAATGCGGTAGCCGCCGATGTCGCTCATTGCGAGGCATTCGGCCACGATGCCCTGCCCGGCAAACGCGGCATCGCCGTGAATCAGCAGCGGGAGCACAGGGAACGAACCGGCTGGCTCGATCTGGTCCTGCTTCGCGCGGACCATCCCCATGACGATCGGGTTGACAGTTTCGAGGTGGCTCGGGTTCGCGGCCAGCTCGATCTTGATGTCAGCACCCGACGGGCTGACGTATTTGCCCTTTGTTCCGAGGTGGTACTTGACGTCGCCTGACCCCTGCACGGACGACGGGTCGAGGTGACCTTCAAACTCAGAGAAGATCGCCTCGTAGTCCTTGCCCATAATGTTGGACAACACGTTCAGGCGGCCGCGGTGCGCCATACCCAAAATCGCCGAGTCAAGGCCGTCGTCGGCTGCGTGACTGAGGATTTCGTCGAGGATCGGGATTGCCGATTCGGCGCCTTCGATGCCGAAGCGCTTCGTGCCGACGTACTTGGTGGCGAGGAACTTCTCGAAGGACTCGGCTGCGTTGAGTCGCTCAAGGATGCGGTATTTCTCGTCTTTCGTCGGCTCGGGGTAGCCCTTACCCTGGCTACCGACCTCGACGTGCTCTTGAATCCAGTGCTGCTCGTCGGTGCTCTGGATGTGCATGTATTCGACGCCGATTGTTCGGCAATACGCGTCGCGCAGCACGCCGAGTAGATCGCCGAGGCGCATTTTGTCGACCCCACCGACGCCGTCGGTAAGAAACTCTCGGTCGAGATCCCAGATCGTCAGGCCGTACGTGGCTGGGTCGAGCTCGCGCGGCATGTGCGGCTGCTTCCAGCGAAGCGGATCGAGGTCAGCAATGCGG